>JBATBW010000153.1:0-6479 GCA_049662565.1 Erysipelotrichaceae bacterium
GGTTAGAACCGCAAGATGGCAATATTGTATTACTAATTGGAGGTCGTACAGGACGCGACGGTATTGGTGGTGCTACAGGCTCTTCTAAGTCGCATGGTGTGACTACTACTTCAACTGCTGGTGCTGAAGTTCAAAAGGGTAATGCGATTGAAGAAAGAAAGATTCAAAGGTTGTTTAGAAAACATGAAGTTAGTGAAAAGATTATTCGTTGTAATGATTTTGGAGCTGGTGGTGTTTGTGTAGCTATTGGTGAATTGGCTGATGGTTTAGATATTAATTTAGATGTGGTTTTGAAGAAATATGATGGTTTAGATGGTACGGAAATTGCGATTAGTGAGTCGCAAGAAAGAATGGCGATTGTCATTGATCGTAAGGATGAAGAATATATTGTTAGAGAATGTCGTTTAGAAAATTTAGAAGTGGTAAATGTTGCGACAATTACTAATAAGAATCGTTTAGTGATGACTTATTTAGGTCAAACTGTTGTGGATTTGGATCGTAATTTCTTAAATGAAAATGGGGCGAAACGTTATCAAAAAGTTGTTTTAAATAGTCCGGATTTTGAGTCTACGCCTTTTATGGTTAAAGATGAGTTGTCATTTGTCGATACGACTAAAGAAGTATTGAGTCGTTTATCGGTTTGTAGTCAAAGAGGGTTAGTTCAACGTTTTGATAGTTCAATTGGTAATGCGACGGTTTTAACGCCTTTTGGTGGCAAAACATTTAAGACGGAAACACAAGGTATGTGTGCTATGCTTCCGGTACTTGGTAAAGAAACGACTACTTGTTCTTTAATGGCTTATGGTTATAGTCCGCTTATTTCTAAGTGGTCACCATATCATGGGGCTATTTATGCGGTAGTAGAATCATTGAGTAAAATTGTGAGTATGGGTGGAAACTATCAAAGTGTGCGTTTTTCTTTCCAAGAGTTTTTTGAAAAATTGTTGAGTGATCCTAATCGTTGGGGGAAACCTTTTAGCGCATTATTGGGTGCTTATCGCGTACAAGATGCTTTAAAATTAGCTTCAGTTGGAGGTAAAGATTCAATGAGTGGAAGCTTTATGGATTTAGATGTGCCACCGACATTAGTAAGTTTTGCGATCACAGCAGGCGAAGTTGATGATGTTATTACGCCAGAATTAAAGAAGGTTGGTTCTTATTTAGTGGAATTTAGAATGCCTAAAGATAATTATCAAGTATTTGATTTTGCTTTATTGAAGGAACAATATAATCGTTTGATTAAATTAAATGGAGATAAACGTATTTTGAGTGCTTATACTATTACTGATGGTGGTTTAGTTGAAAGTATTTATAAGATGGCTTTTGGTAATAATATTGGTGTTAATATTGATAGTGGTTTATCTGTAGGGGATTTGGTTTCTAAAAATTTTGGCAACATTATTGTGGAAGTTGAAGACTATAAAGATTTATTGAATGATCATACAGTATTAGTTGGTGTAACTACTAGTGAAGAAAAAGTTACTTATGGTAATGAAGAAGTAATGTTAAGTGATGCCCTAGGGATCTATGAAGGGGTTTTAGAAGGTGTTTATCCAACTAAGGTTGAAGAAGATCAAGTTGATGTTGTTATTACTCCTTGTAATAAGCGTCCAAAATTACATGCTTCAAAGACTTATGATGAAGTATATGTGGCGATGCCAGCATTCCCGGGCACTAATTGTGAATTGGATTCTAAGCGCAGTTTTGAAAGAGCGGGAGCTATTGTTGAGTTAGTATATATTCGTAATAAGAGTGAACAAGATATTATTGATAGTGTAAATGAATTAGAAAGAGCGATTCGTAAATCGCAAATTGTAATGTTGCCAGGTGGCTTTAGTGCGGGAGATGAACCAGAAGGTTCGGGTAAATTTATTGCGACTGTTTTACGAAATCCAAAGATTAAGGCAGCAATTGATGATTTATTAGATAATCGTGAAGGGTTGATGATTGGAATTTGTAATGGGTTCCAAGGTCTTATTAAGTTAGGTTTATTACCGGATGGTAAGATTAGGGATATGAAGAAAGATGATGCGACATTGACTTTTAATACGATTGGTCGTCACCAAGCTAGTATGGTTAGAACTAAGGTTGTTTCGACTAATTCGCCTTGGATGGCTAATGTTAATATTAACGATGAGCATATTATTCCAATTTCTCATGGTGAAGGTCGATTTGTGGCGAGTAAGGAACAGTTGGCTGAATTTGTGAAGAATGGTCAAATTATTACACAATATGTGGATTATTTAGGTAACCCAACGATGGATACGTTGTATAATCCTAATGGTTCGGCTTTAGCTATTGAAGGGTTAGTGTCTAAGGATGGTCGTGTCTTAGGTAAGATGGCTCATAGTGAACGGGTTGGTGATTTACGCAATAAAAATGTTTATGGTGAGATGGATCAAAGAATTTTTGAAGCGGGTGTACAATATTTTAAATAAGAGGAACTTTTGTTCCTCTTTTTTTGTTGACAGGATAATATAGTGATGTTATTATGATATCGTAATGATATCAAAGGAGATGGTTATGAAATTGAAAAATAATCAAGAAGAAAATGTATTGCATCCAATAAATGGATTGTTGGCATTGTTTTTGAACATTGTTTTTAGTATTTTGAGTATAGTTTTAATTATTTATTGTGCATCTAATTTTGATCAGTTTTTTAATACAATATACATTATTGGCTTTTTTATGGGTATGTTGTATTTAGTGCTTATTATGCCTTTAGTATTTAAGGGTATAAAGATATTAGAACCTAATGAGGCGGTAGTGTTAACGTTATTTGGGGATTATTATGGTACGATTAAGGAGGCGGGTATTTTCTTAGTTAATCCTTTTGTATCAGCGATTAATCCCGCTAGTGGCACTTATTTGAATCAAAGTGGTGATGTGGATAATTCTAATAATCCTTCTAAGATTAATAGTTATGATGTAATGATGCGTAATAAAAAGATTTCTTTAAAGGTGATGACTTTAAACAATTCGAAACAAAAAATTAATGATTGTTTAGGTAATCCGATTGAAATTGGGATCGCGGTTACTTGGAAAGTGGTAGATACGGCTAAGGCGGTATTTAATGTGGATAATTATAAAGAATATTTGTCTTTACAATGTGATAGTGCGTTAAGAAATATTGTGAGGGTTTATCCTTATGATGTAAGTGAAAATGTGGATACTACTGGTGATGGTGTTGCGGATGAAGGAAGCTTAAGAGGTTCTAGTGAAGTTGTTGCGCAAAGAATTAGAGATGAAATTCAATCTCGGGTTAAAGATGCGGGTGTAGAAATTATTGAAGCTCGTATTACTTATTTAGCTTATGCGCAAGAGATTGCAGCGGTAATGTTACAAAGACAACAAGCTAGAGCGATTATTGATGCTCGTCGTTTGATTGTGGAAGGTGCAGTAAGTATGGTTGAAATGGCCTTAGAAAAATTGAGTAATGATGATGTTGTGGAACTTGATGATGAACGAAAAGCGCAAATGGTTAGTAGTTTACTTGTTGTCTTATGTGGAAATAAGGATGCTCAACCAGTTGTGAATAGTGGAAGTATTTACTAATGGATAGTAAAGAAGCTAATTCAAAAAAGCAGCTTCCTTTGAGAATATCAAATGATTTGTATAATGATTTAATTAAATGGGCGGATGATGAGTTTCGTAGTGTTAATGGTCAAATTGAGTATTTATTAAATGAGGCCGTAAAAAAGAGAAAAAAAGGTCAAAAAGGAGCAAAATAATTGCGGATTTGTTGACTAATAAATATTTATTTGTAATAATTAGATAAACCGATGAGTAGAAATAGTAGTTGATATTGTGATAGTTTAGAGAGAATGTGGTTGGTGAAAACATTTCTATCGGTATTGATGAATGCGTCTATGAGGGATTATATGATATGTAGTATAAAACGGGTTACCGCGTTATAGGTATTTGAGTAATTTATAAAGTGGAACCACGTAAAAGCGTCTTTATAGGAGATGCTTTTTTTGTTAGGAGGAAAGAAAAATGGAATTTAATGAGTATCAAGAATTGGCACTGTTCACCGCTAATTCAACAGATGAACAAAGACTAGTTTTGAATGGAGTAATGGGTTTGTGTGGGGAAAGTGGTGAGTGTATTGATATTGTCAAAAAGAATATTTTTCAAGGACACGAACTGGATAAGGAAAAATTAAAGGATGAATTGAGTGATGTGTTATGGTATCTTGCGACATGTGCGGCGGGTATTGATGTGAAACTTGAAGATATTGCGATTCATAATGTCAATAAGTTGAAGAAAAGATACCCAAATGGATTTGAAGCAAAGAGAAGCATTAATAGAGAGGATTAAATATGCAATTATACAATAGTTTAACTAACAAGATAGAAGAGTTTGTCCCAATTGAAGAAGGTAAAGTGAGTATGTATGTTTGTGGACCGACGGTTTATAATCATGCTCATATTGGAAATGCTCGTCCAATTGTAGTGTTTGATACTTTAAGAAGAGTGTTCGAGGCTTTAGGATATGAGGTTTCAATGGTATCAAATTATACTGATGTGGATGATAAAATCATTAATAAAGCTGTGGAAGAAGGAGTTAAGGAAGATGTTATATCTAATCGTTACATCGATGCTTACGAAAAGGTTAGAGAAAGGCTAAATACTTTGCCTTTGACATATGCACCAAAAGTTACTCAAACAATGGATCAAATTATTGATTTTATTCAAAAGTTATTGGATGAGGGGTTTGCTTATGAAGTTGATGGTGATGTTTATTTTCGTCAAAGCAAAATTAAGGATTATGGCATTTTAAGTGGACAGAATATAGATGATTTGTTAGTTGGAGCACGTATTGAAGAAAATAGTAAAAAGGAAAGTCCATTAGATTTCACTTTATGGAAGAAAACCGAAGTGGGGATTAAGTGGGACAGTGCTTTTGGTGAAGGAAGACCAGGTTGGCATACGGAATGTGTAGTAATGATTAACAATTACTTTCATCGTAAAATAGATATTCATGGTGGTGGTATGGATTTGAAGTTTCCACATCATGAAAATGAAATTGCTCAATCTAAAGCGGTTTTCAATCATGGGTTAGCTAACTATTGGTTGCATAATGGCACTCTAAACATCAATGGGGACAAGATGAGTAAATCTTTAGGTAATGTGATGTGGGCGAAGGATGTAATTGACCAACTAGGAAGTAATGTTACTCGTTGGATGTTGCAACAAAGCCATTATCGGGGACCTTTGAATATCGAAGAAGATCTGATTGAACAATCTAAAAAGGAAACTGATAAGATTTTTAATGCCTTAAAACAAGCTTATGTTAAATTTGGCATAAATAATAAAGAAATCGCATCGACATATGATAATGATTTATTTCATCAGTTTTTGAAAATGTTGAGTGATGATTTGAATACACCAAATGCTTATGGGGTAATTTTTGAAGTCGTAAAACAAATTAATCAATGTTTAAGAGTCAGTGAAGTAAATTATGATTTATTAAGTGAAAAAGTAGTTGCGTTAGAAAAGATGTTAGATGTATTAGGTATTGATAATCATCGTATTGAATTGTCGCAAGAATGCAAAGATATTTATCGAAATTGGATGGATGCGAAAAAAGCAAAAAATTTTGATGCGGCTGATGGTTATCGAAATAAATTAATAGAACTAGGTGTTTTATAATGAATGTCGAGGAAGTAAGTGTTAATGTATTGGCATATCTAGGTGATAGTGTTATGACATTGATTGTGCGGGACTATTTAGTTAATTTGGGATACTGCAAGACAAAAGAATTGCAAGAACTTTCAACTAATTATGTTAGTGCGAACAACCAGAGTTATGCCGTTTTGAAAATGATTGAGGCGGATTTTTTTACGGAAAAAGAGCTGGCTATTTTCAAAAGAGGAAGAAATTTCAAGTCTAATTCTAAAGCTAAAAATGCCGATGTTATTAGTTATCACAATGCGACAGGTTATGAAGCAATATGGGGTTATCTACATCTTGTCAAAAACACACAAAGAATTGTGGAAATGTGGGAGTTAAATCGAAAGATAATGGAGGAAAGAGTATGTTAACATATGTATACGGGAAAAATGTTGTGATACAGCTTATTAATGATCACAAGAAATTTGAGGGGGTATATATTTCTAAGTCTTTCGAAAAAAGTCAACACATTGGAGTATTAAAGAAAAATCATATTAAATATGAAGTGGTAGATAACAAAGTTTTAGATAAAATGGCGGATAACCAAGTTCATCAAGGGATTGTTGTCTCGATGGAAGAATTTAAAACATATAGTATTGATGAAATTCTTCAAGACATTCCTAAGGACAAAAAAGGTACTATTGTCTTATTGGATCAATTAGAGGATCCTCATAATTTAGGAGCGATATTACGGACATGTGATGCTCTACAGGTAGATGGAGTGATAATTGGTAAGAATCGCAGTGTGGGATTAAATAGTACGGTTGCGAAGGTGTCGACTGGAGCCATTAATACGGTCAAGGT
>JBATBW010000154.1:0-15306 GCA_049662565.1 Erysipelotrichaceae bacterium
CTATGGACCAAATAGTTTATTATAATCAGATAGATATGGGTATTTTCCTTTGTTTTATGAGTTTATGTCTTATTCATAATAATATTTCCTGTGACATTAAAATGATGAATGATAGTGGAAGTGATAATGAAATGACTTTAAGCGCAATATATAAAATATCTTAAGAGTTATTACAGTAAAAATTATGCAATCTTGTTTTAAAAGATTGCTTTTTATTTGATAGTAAAATAGAGGACAATTATTATGCAAATAAAATATTATTATATCCCCCCATATGGCTTGTGAGAATATTGTAATGATGTTATCTTGTTAATGTAAGCACAAATGTTTTAAGGGGTGAGTTACAGTAATATAAATTGTTATAGAGTGAATGATGATAAGTTATTTTCTTTTACTTTATAATAATTGGTTAGTTTAGGAGAAGAAAAATGAAAAAAATATTATCGCTACTATTAGTATCTTTGCTTTTATTTACGGTTGTTTCTTGTGGGAATAAATCATCTAATCAACTAAATATTGATGAGAATGCGAAGAAGCGTAAGATTGTTGATATGTTAGGAAGAGAAGTAGAAATACCAACAAAGATTAATTCCATTATTTGTACCGGTAATAATGCTTTAAGGATGGTTAGTTATCTACAAGCAACAGATATGCTTGTTGGTGTAGAAGAAACAGATTTGAAGTATGAAAAATCAACTAAACGCGATTATGCCCATGTTTATTATGATAAATTCAAAGATTTACCATTAATTGGTAAAGGTGGTGGGTCGGCTTATACGGCATATCCCGAAAAAATATTAGAAGTTAAACCTGATGTTATTTTGACATGTTATGTGCAAGAAGCGGCGGAACAATTACAAAAAGAAACCGGGATTCCGGTAGTAAGTATTCGTAATGCGAGTGCTAATTTTATTGATGAAGATTTTTTTAAAGCTCTTACTTTAACCGCGGATATTATTAATAAACAACAACGTTGTGAAGAATTACTTCTTTATATAAATGAGTGTAAAGCAGATTTAGATAAAAGATCAGAAGTCTTTAATAAAACTAAAGTTTATGCTGGAGCTATTACATATAATGGGGCAAAAGGGTTTGCGGGAACATATGCTAATTTTGGCCCTTTCATGGCAATTAAAGCTAATAATGTTGCGGATGAAAGTGGAGAAAAATCGGCATTTCAAGTTGATTTAGAAAAGGTGTTAGTTTGGGATCCAAATATTATTTTCTTAGATCCGGGAAATATGAATTTAGTTAATGAAGAATATAAGGCAAATCCTGGTTTCTTTAATTCTTTATCGGCGGTAAAAAATGGTCAAGTGTATACTATGCCATCTTTTAATAACTATTCAACAAATATTACTTATTGTTTAATGGATGCATATTTTGCGGGCAAAATTATCTATTCTAGTCGTTTTAGTGATATTGATATTAAAACTAAGGGTAATGAGATTTTGAATAAATTTTTAGGTAAAGCTTATTTTGATGAAATGAAGAATGATGGTTTGTATTATGGCAAACTTACGTTAGGTAAGTAAAATGGGATTAAAAATTGATAAGAAAACAACAAATTCCTATCAACAATTTCTTTGGAAGAAGTGGCTAGTATTATTTGGTTTAGTATTGATGCTTTTTGTAATTATTATCGTATCTATTTCTATTGGAGCATCGGGACTAAGTATTGGTGATATTTTTCTATCTTTGATTGGTCAAGGTTCTAATCAAGCAAGTACCATTGTTTGGAATATTCGAATGCCGAGAATAGTAACAGGAATTGTTGTTGGGGTTTCTTTAGCTTTGGCAGGATGTATAATGCAAAATGTGTTGCGTAATCCTCTAGCTTCTTCATCTACTTTAGGTGTTTCTCAAGGGGCTTCATTTGGGGCTGCTTTTGCGATAGTTTGTTTAGAGGCGGGTGTACAGATTAATTCAAGTAGTACGGCAGCTATATCCATTACTAATGTTTATCTAGTAACGATATGTGCTTTTATTGGTGGTTTTATTACGACTTTAATTATCTTAGGATTGTCGAAAATTGCCCATGCTTCTTCTTCGACCATTATCTTAGCGGGAGTAGCATTAAGTTCGCTTTTTAGTGGGGGAGTAACTCTAGTTCAATATTTTGCGGATGATGTCAAAGTGGCATCGGTAGTTTACTGGACTTTCGGTGATTTAGGTCGTGCTAGTTGGATTGAAATTGGTTTGATATTTGTTATTTGTTTATTAGCTTTTTTCTATTTTATGGCGAAACGTTGGGATTATAATGCTTTAGAAAGTGGTGTTGATACGGCAAAGAGTTTGGGTGTTCATGTTGAGAAATTGACATTAGTTAGTATGGTTTTATGTTCTCTGATCGCTGCTGTTTCGACGGCATTTGTTGGTACTATTAGTTTTATTGGTTTAATTGCTCCTCATATGGTGCGTCGTTTTGTGGGTAATGATCATCGTTTTTTGATACCCGCTTCTTGTTTAATGGGGGCAGTTATTTTAGTGTTGGCAGAATTAGTTTCTCGAACTATTGTTTCGCCTAGTATTCTACCAATTGGGGCATTAACGGCTTTCCTTGGTGCTCCATTGTTCCTTTATATGATCTTTAAAAGGAGGGATATTAGATGATTGAAGTTAAAAATTTATCGTTTGCTTATGGCAAAAATAAAATATTAGATAATATTAGTTTTACGGCTGATGATGGTGATTGCATTGGTATATTAGGTAATAATGGTGCGGGTAAATCGACACTTATAACTTGTTTAAATAAGATTCGTCAACCACTTAGTGGTAGTGTAACGATAGATGGTAGAAATATCTTAGAAATGAGTAGAAAAGAAAGTGCAAAAAACATTGCCTATGTGGCCCAAAAAAATGAATTTAATCAAACTAGTGTCTATGATGCAATATTATTAGGACGAAAACCTTATATGAAGTGGGGATTAACTAGTGAAGATTATCAAATTTGTGACGAAGTATTACATAGAATTGGTATGAAAGAATTTAAACTACGTTATGTCAATGAACTAAGTGGTGGTGAAGCGCAAAAAGTGATGCTTGCTAGAGCTTTGGTTCAACAACCAAAAGTCTTATTGTTAGATGAACCAACAAGTAACTTAGATCCAAAAAACCAATATGAAATGATGAAACTGGTACGACAAATCGCTAAAGAAAAAGGGCTGATTGTCTTAGTAGTAATTCATGATTTAAATTTGGCATTAAGGTATTGTAATAAATTTATAATGATAAAAAATGGCTTGATTTATGACTATGGTGATATATCAATAGTCAATGAAAAATCTTTAAAAGATGTATATGGAATAAAGGCAAAAATGTTAACTTATGATAACCAAATTTTTGCGATGATAGAATAGGAGCGTATTATGGATAATCAAGAATTATGGAATAAATGTATCGCCTTTCATGGACATGCATGTGGTGGTCTAACAATTGGCTACAAAGCCGCCATCTATGCAATTGAATTATTAGGCATATCTTTCTCAAAAGATGAAGATATTGTTTGTGTGTGTGAAAATGATGCCTGTGGCGTAGATGCGATTCAAGTCATATTAGGTTGTAGTATGGGTAAAGGTAATTTATTATTCCATATGAGTGGAAAACAAGCCTTTAATTTTTATGATCGAAAAAGTAATAAATCGATTAGATTAATTTTGAAGAAAAAGCCAAATAACATGACAAAAGAACAATCTTTTGATTACTATCAAAACTTATCACCTAAACAGATGTTTGATGTGATGGCTACTAAAATAATCTTACCTGAACCAGCTCGTATTTTTGATTCTTATGAATGTGCTTGTTGTCATGAAATTACGGGTGCTAATTGGATTAAAATGCAAGAAGGAAAAATGGTATGTCGGGATTGTGCTTCTACCTATGATCGTTTTAATGTATAATTGAATAGTTGTGTATAATAAACATTGGAGAATCGATTATGAATATGTTAAAGAAGATGTTGCCGTATTTATTGTTGAATTTTATATTGTTTTATTTATTACCACTTATAATTATTGATACTAGTTCTGCTTTTTTGGTGGTATTGGTGTTGTTGCCTTTATCAAGTTTTATAATTGGTTTAATTTATGGTTATAAATGGGGATTTAATTGGTTATATGGAATAATTGTGGGGATGTTGTTTTATCCGACTATTTTTATTCATTATAATTCTTCTGCTTGGGGATATGCTTTTGTTTACGGTTTGCTTGCTTTAGGGGGTGATTTTATTGGAAAATATTATAAAAAGAGATGAAATTATTGATTGTTATCGCAATCAGGTAGTTCATATAAAAATTGATCGGATGTTGGGTAGTTGTCATCCGTTGTATCCTGATTTGATTTATCCGATTAATTATGGGTATCTTCCTGGTGCTTTTTCTAGCGATGGTGAAGAGTTAGATGTTTATCTAATTGGGGTTGATCAGGCAGTTAATGAGTATTTAGGGCAAGTTATTGGGGTTGTTATTCGTCATAATGATGACGAAGACAAACTGGTTGTTGGTCCGGTTGGTAGTAGTTTTTCTCATAGTTTTATTTGGGATAGTATTTATTTTATGGAAAAATATTTTGATAGTGAATTAATTTTGTTTTGATGTTTATATTATTTGTATTTTTAAGGGATAAGATAAAGGTTTTTTATCTTATTTTTTTGTGTACTTATCATATAAAGTTGAAATCTATGTGAAATTATGCTATAAATTTAGTGTAGTGATGAGAGAGGATAGATGTTATGTATTGTGAAATGTTTGAATTAAAGATATATAATGGATATTCTAAACAACTATATGAAAAGTTGGTAAATGATATTAAATCCAATAAGCAAAATGTTATTTTTGCGGTTAATCCTAATAAAGTTGTATTAGCAAATGATGATCCATCTTTTAAGAAAGTGTTACAAGATGATACTTTATTGATTGCGGATGGTATTGGGTTAATATATGGCGCTAAACTGTTACATCAAGAACTTAAAGAACGAATATGTGGTGTCGATGTCATGAAGGGTTTGTGTCAAGTGGCAGCGGATAATAATTTTTCGGTATTTATTTATGGTACTAATGAAGAGAATTTGCGTTTAGCTTCATTAAAAATTAAGGAGATGTATCCTAATATTAATATTTGTGGCTATTTGAACGGCTTTGAGTATACGGATGAACAAATAGTAGATAATATTAATTATTGTCAGCCAGATATTGTTTTTGTGGCTTTAGGGAGTCCTAAACAAGAATTATTTATTGATAAGTATAAAAAAAAAATAAATGCCAAAGTCATTATGGGTGTTGGTGGCTCAGTTGATGTCTTTAGTGGTCATCTAAAAAGGGCACCAGAGTGGGTATGTAATATTCACTTAGAATGGTTGTTTCGGATGTTACAACAGCCAAAACGGTTTATAACGAATAAGTTTTTATTAAAATATATATATTTAGTTTTTTCATTAAAACTAAAGAAGGAGAGATAACATGGAAGTTACAGTTTTAGGATTAGGGTATATTGGTTTACCGACAGCAATTTGTCTAGCAAATGGTGGCAATACTGTCTATGGCTTTGACGTTAATAAAAAAGTTGTGGAATTAACTAATCAAGGTAAACTACATATCAAAGAAGAAGGCATGGAAAGTGAACTTAAAAAAGTGGTAGAAAACGGCACTTTTAAGTGTTTTGATTATGTTCATCAAGCGGATGCTTATATTTTGAGTGTTCCATCACCATTTAAGAAACACCCAACATATAAACTTGCGGAATTAAGTTATGTTGAAAGTGCGGCTAAATTAGTTGGTGAAGTGCTTAAGAAAGGTGATTTAGTTATTTTAGAATCAACTGTTCCACCTGAAACTACTCAAATGATGGAAGATGTTCTTGTGAAGACTAGTGGTCTTAATGCGGAAGACTTTTATACTGCTCATTGTCCTGAAAGAGTGCTTCCTGGAAACATGTTATATGAATTAGTTCATAATGATCGTATCATTGGTTCTAATCGACCGGAAGGTGCTTTAAAAGCTAAAGAATTATATGAAACTTTTGTTACTAGCGGTGAAATATTTATTACTGATGATATTACCGCTGAAATGTGTAAACTTGTAGAAAACTCTTTTAGAGATATTAATATCGCTTTTGCGAATGAATTATCGATGTTATGTGATGAATTAAAGATTGATGTTAACGAATTAGTCCGTCTAGCAAATCGTCATCCTCGGGTTAATATTTTAAGTCCTGGTGTTGGTGTTGGAGGCCATTGTATTGCGGTTGACCCTTGGTTTTTAGTAGAAAAATTCAATAACAAGGCTAAATTAATTCGAGCTGCTCGTGAAACTAATGATTACAAACCTTATTTTGTTTGTGATAAAATTTTAGAAAATATTGAATATGATAAGAATAAGATTATTGCGATTTTTGGGTTAGCATTTAAAGCTAATATTGATGATTTAAGAGAAAGCCCATCGATTAAATTATGCCATTTATTAATGGATAAAGGATATAATGTTGTTGGTGTTGAACCTAATGTTGATGTTGAAGAAGTTCAAGATATCAAAATTGTCTCTATGGAAAAAGCGTTAGAAAAAGCGGATTTAATCGTAGTTACTTTAAATCATAAAGAATTTATTGAAAACATGGATAAAATTGAAAAAACTAACCATTTAAAGTACTAAGTGAGGGAGAAGATGAAAAACTTGAAGCTAAAATTAAAAAATATCACATTACAAAAAGTAATGGTAAAAAGTAAGGGATTAGTTGATAATCTAGTTTTTAGTGCTCAAGGTTTGTTTGTGAAGAGTGAGAATTCGCAATTTTTAGCTA
This sequence comes from Erysipelotrichaceae bacterium, assembly GCA_049662565.1. GTDB lineage: Bacteria > Bacillota_I > Bacilli_A > Erysipelotrichales > Erysipelotrichaceae > JBATBW01. Next base: position 6,793 of record JBATBW010000154.1, read on the forward strand.
ATATTGATCATTATATTAAAAATATTAAAGAAAGTAATGGGAGTGCTTTTTATCAAAAAAGCACTCTTAATGTAGGAATTATTACCGATGAATTTATGTATAATTACTACAAAGATAGCATTAACTTAATTAATATTAATGTTGATAATTATCAGCATTTAATTGATAATCATTTAGTAGATTGTTTATTATTCATTTCTTGTTGGCACGGAATGGAAAATGATAATTTCCGTGGCATCGATAACAGGTTGAAGATTGCGGATATTTTTAATTATGCTAACGAGCATGATGTTAAGACGATATTTCAAACAATAGAAGACCCAACTAATTATGATACTTTTGTGCATATTGCGAAAAGTAGTCAATTTATTTTTACAAGCAGTATTGAAAAGGTTAATGATTATCAAAGAGATTGTCAAAATGACAATGTTTTTGTGTTGGAATATGGGATAAATCCTTTATTTCATAATCCAATTGGAATCAATGAAAAGGAAGACTGTCCTTTTAAGGATAGTGTATTTTTTGCGGGTAGTTGGACAGATCGTTATAAAAACAGATGCGTGGATATTTGTAAGTTGTTTGATGGAGTAATTAATGCGGGAAAAAATTTAATTGTTGCCGATCGTAACTATGAAAAACATTTAGTAGGATATCGTTTTCCTTTACAATATCGTAAATTTTTAATTCCTGCATTACCCCATGATAAATTACAAAAAGTTCATAAATTGTTTGATTTTAATATAAATATTAATACTATTCAAGATAGCCAAACGATGTGTGCTATGCGAGTATATGAACTTCAAGCTTTGGGATGTTTAATGATCTCTAATTATGCGATTAGTGTTAGTGAAAACTTCCCGTATATTTATATTATTAATGATTTAAAAGAAACGAAAGAGATTATTAATAATTATAGTAAAGACCAACTATATCAAAGTGTGGTTTCTAATTATAATCATGTTTATTCTAATTTTACGGTTTATAATCGTTTAAATTATATTTTGGAAAAGTGTGGTATTAATCATCATTTTGATGATAAAAAGGTTTTAGTTTTAGTTGATGAAATTAATGATCATACTAAAGAGTTGTTTAATAAACAAACTTATAATAATAAGCAATTAGGGGCAATTAGTGAAATAGCAAGTTATGATTATGATTATGTTACTTATTTAGATGAATCATTAAATTATGATAAAAATTATTTAGCTAATTTAACTAATGGTTTTAAATACACTAATGTTGATTATATTACAAAGGACAATTTGACTACAAAAGAGTTTGATTATTGTAGTGGCAAAGTTGGATTAAATAAGTCTTTAGTTAAAAAGGGAATAACTATTAATTCTGATTTAACGGTGGAAGGTGATGGTTTCTTATTAGATCATTTAGATGTTAATCCGTTGATAGTAAAAACTAATAAAGAGAAAGAAATAGGGGTTATTATTCCTATTTATAATAATGGTAAATATCTTAAAGGTCGTTGTTTAAATAGTTTATTGCGTAGTAGTGTTTTTGATAAAATGCATTTATATTTGATCGATGATGGTTCAAAAGCAGAAACAATTGATATCATTAAAGAATTAGAAGTTAAGTATGATAATATTGCTACTTATTTCTTTAATGATGGGGGGAGTGGTAGTGCTTCGCGTCCCCGTAACAAAGGCGTAGAGATTGCTTGTGAAAAATATATAACTTATTTAGATCCGGATAATGAAGCTTTAAATGATGGCTATAGTAAGTTATATGCGATTATGAAGACCGATGAATATGATATGGCTTTTGGTGCTATTTCTAAGATTACTAATCGAATTATTCGTTTGGGCTACTTATTTAATAATACGATTATTGATAATCCGGCAGAAACGTTATTAAAGGAAAACTTTAAGGTGGCATCAATTCAAGGATGTTTAATAAAAAGAGAAGTGATTGTGAATAATCATATTGAAAATCCGGTCAGTGCGATTGGTCAAGATAGTTTATTTTTTGTGGAATTGATGTTGAATAGTAAGAAAGTTTATTATTTAAATGAAATTATTCATTTATATTATGCCCAAAGGGTCGGAAGTGCGGTAAATAATATTAGTTTAAATTTCTTTAAGAAATCACAAATATTAGAAGAGGCGTTAGTTTCGCGTTTAAATGATTATCATGTATTGGATGAATATAAACAAAAACGTTTAGAGTATTTCTTTGTGAATTGGTATTTAGAAAAATTTAAATTAGTAAGTGAAGAAGATAAAGGAGCAAGTTTAGAAATATTGAATAATATCTTACATTTATATGGTCAAGATATTAGTGAATATGCTAAGTATATGTGATGATGAAACAGTTTATTAGTGATATAAAAAAATATTTTAGTTACGCCGTTTATTCGGCTACGTCGGAGTTAAAAGGTCAAGTATCGGGATCGTATTTAGGTTGGTTATGGTGGATATTAGATCCATTACTATTTATGTTAGTTTATTCTTTTGTTGTTTTATATGTTTTTGGCAACAAAATTGAAAACTTCCCGGTTTTTGTTTTTATTGGTTTAACTTTATGGAATTTCTTTCAAGGAACTGTTCTTAGTAATGTGGGAGTTATCGCTTCTTATGCGGCAGTTACTAAAAAAGTTTATATTCCTAAATTTATTATTGTTTTAATGACTCAATTTGTTAATTTTATTAAAATGTTATTTGGATTAGGTATTATCTTTATTGCCTTAATTTTATCAGGTATCCCTATTACTTTTAATGTGATTAATTTATTATTATTGTTAGTGGTTTTCTTTATTCTTACTTTTGGAGTTTCATTAATATGTGCTCATATTGGTGTTTATGTTGCGGATTTTAAAAACGTTATGACGGTATTAGTTCGTTTCTTATTTTATTTATCAGGAGTGTTTTATAACTTAAGCAATTTTAGTGATCCGGTATTAAAATTATATAACTTCTTATGTCCTACGGGATTTATTATCACTCAAGCACGTGATGTCTTAATGTACAATAAAACTTGTGATTATTTGATGATCGGTTATTGGGCACTTATTGGTATCGTATTATGTATAGTGGGTGTTAAATTGATGTACAAATATGAAAAAGATTATATGAAGGTGGTGTAACATGGAAAAACCAATTATCAAGGTAGACAATATTACGATTACCTATAAAGGAGTAAACGCAATTAGTTATCGCACAATAATTAAACGTTTACTTGGCAAAGAAGTAAAAGTGAATAAAGGATTTGATGCAGTTAAAAATTTGTCTTTTGAATTAAAAAAAGGTGAAAACTTAGGAATAGTCGGTGAAAATGGAAGTGGTAAGAGTACTTTATTAAGAACGCTAGCGGGAGTTAGTGGTGTTGATAAAGGGGAAGTTATCGTGAATTGCGATAAGACATCATTGCTAGCTTTAGGTGTTGGTTTCCAAAGTCGTTTAACCGGATTACAAAACATCTATTTATCTGGTTATGCTTTAGGTTTTACGAAAAAAGAAATTGAAGATCATCTTCAAGACATTATTGATTTTAGTGAATTGGGTGATTTTATTAATAGTCCAGTCAAAACTTATTCTAGTGGGATGTATTCGAAATTAGCGTTTTCTATAAGTGCGATTCTTGCAACTGAGGTTTTATTTGTGGATGAAGTACTAAGTGTAGGTGATATTCGTTTTAAAAAGAAGAGTTATGATAAGATGAAACAAATGATTAAAGATGAGAATCGTTCAGTAATTATTGTTAATCACTCTGTTGAAACTTTAAGAACTTTATGTGACAAAATATTGTGGTTGCATAAAGGTGAATTGAAAATGTTTGGCGATGTAAATGAAGTAATTGACGCGTATGTCGAATTTATGAATAAATAGGTGGGAAAATGAAAAAAGTAATGTTAGTGTTTGGGACACGACCTGAAGCTATTAAAATGTGCCCGTTAGTGAAGGAATTAAAGAAACATCAAGAAATTCAAACAGTGGTTTTAGTAACTGGTCAGCATCGACAAATGTTAGATCAAGTTTTAACGGCTTTTGAAGTTACACCTGATTATGATTTATCAATTATGAAAGATAAACAAACATTATTTGATGTAACAACTAACATTTTAAACAATGTCAAAGAAGTATTAGATAAAGAACGTCCCGATGTTTGTTTAGTTCATGGCGATACTAGTACAACATTTGTGACAGCCTTAGCTTGTTTCTATTTACAAATTCCAGTAGGTCATGTTGAAGCGGGATTGCGCACATATGATATTTATTCGCCGTTTCCTGAAGAATTTAATCGTCAAGCGACGGGAATAATTGCGAAGTATCATTTTGCTCCAACTTTAATGGCAAAAGATAATTTAGTAAAAGAAGGCAAAAATGAACAATTTATATATGTAACGGGGAATACAGCAATTGATGCATTAAAAACAACAGTAAGAGCTGATTATCATCATGAAGTATTAGATTGGGCTAAAGATAGTCGTCTTATTGTTTTAACGGCACATCGTCGAGAAAATTTAGGGGAACATTTATATTCAATGTTGCGTGCGATTAATCGTATTGTTAATGAATATGATGATATTAAAGTTGTTTATCCGGTACATTTGAATCCGATTGTGCAAAATACGGCTAATGAAGTCTTTAAAGATAATGATCGTGTACGTTTGATTAGTCCAATGGATGTCGTAGATTTCCATAATTTATTGGCAAATTCCTATTTAATTATGACGGATAGTGGTGGCATTCAAGAAGAAGCACCATCATTAGGTAAACCGGTATTAGTAATGCGTGATACGACGGAAAGACCTGAAGGGATTAAAGCGGGAACTTTACGACTAGTAGGTACCGATGAACAATTTATTTATGAAAATATTAAAGAATTATTAACTAATAACGAAGAATATAAAAAGATGAGTGAAGCAAGTAATCCTTATGGTGATGGCACTGCTTGTCAACAAATCGTTGATATTTTACTAAAGTAGGGAAGAATGAAAAAGAACAAATTAATTATTAATAAGGATAATATCACAGAAATTGATCAATATTCAGTTTTAATATTTGAAGAATTTGATAGTGAATTGATTAATGATGCCATCAAAAAACTTAATAATGAAACAGTTTTAGAAATTAATATTGATGATGAATATTATTCTTTTAAATATGAATTAGATAAAAAATTGTATTTTACAATTGTGGATTTTTATTTAGAAAAATTACAAGAGAAGAATATTGTTTTAATGCGTAAAAATAATAATTTATTAAATAAAAACAATCAATTATTAAATAAAATAAATGAATTAGATGAAAAATATGAAGCTTCAAATGATCATGCATATGAATTAATTGTCGAAAAAAAGCGTTTTAATCGAACTTTAGTGGGTAAAGGTTATCATTTATATCGTAAAGTTAGAACTAAAACTAAAACGCTGTTGATGGGTAACAATGAAGTAGAAGTGCGTCAATTAAAACCTTTGAAGAATGTGAAAAAGAAAGTCATTAATGGAGTTAGTATCATTATTCCAACTCATAAATATCAGCCTTTATTAGAAAAATGTTTGAATTCTATATTAAATCAAACTTACTTAGATATTCAAATAATACTTAGTGTTAATGGTGCAGATTATAATTATTATTTGAGTTTAAAAGAACAATATGCAAATTTTGGAAAGATTGTTGTTGTATATACACCTATTGCCGGAGCTGGTAGTGGACGTAATTATGGTATTAATTATGTCGAAAAAGAATATTTAATGTTTGTGGATGACGATGATGAATTATCAAACGATTATATTAATCAATTAGTTGATAATGTTTATGAAAATGTCGATGTTGTTGTTGGCAAATTAGTTGATCGTAATAATGGTGTTCTTAATGAAAATACTTATATTAATAAAACTTTAAAATTATTATGTAAGGGTGGGGTAGTTAAGAGTATTCATCGTTTAGATAGTTTGTTTTCTTCGCCAGTCGCAAAGCTAATGAATTCTAAAATGGTGATTAATTATTTCAAACCATTTAATACTAGTTATAATACGATGGAAGATATAATTTATTGGTGTGATAATATTGGTTATATTAAAAACTATATTTCGATTGTAAGTAGTGATATTAGTCAATATTATATTCGTAATATTGTGGATAATAGTGTCAGTCGACCTAGTGCACAAAAAGAATTTGATTTTAATATTAATCAAAGAATTACGGTAATTAAACATTTAAATGATATGATTTTTAATGAAGAATATACTTTAGATCATAAACATTTTATCGTGAATAAAATTACCGCTCAAACTAAGGCTATCTACAATTATTATGAAAGTTTAAGTTTTGAAGATAAAATTAAAGCATTAGATATTATTAATAGTACGGATATCTTTTATTTGAATAAGAGTTTATTTTCATCACATAGAGCGATAGCTTTTTGTCATAATTTTTCGCCTTTTGCTGATCCGAGTAGTTATGTTGCTACGCGTCGTTTAAATGAAATTAGTAATTTAGAGAATCGTATCTTAAAATGGGATGTTATTTTACAAGATATGAGTAATTCGCGTAATAAGGATGATGAATTTTCAATATTTTATACTCGTTTTGTGACAAACAAGATGTTTGTAACGGAAGGTAAAGCGTATTTTAATGAGAAGAGTCAATATCAATGGGCAAAAAAAGCTTATGAAATGGCGAAAGATGAAGAAGTTGAAGTTATTTATTCGCGTAGTATGTTTGCAGGTAGTCATTATGCAGCTTATATGTATAAACAACAATACCCTAATGTTAAGTGGTATGCGGAGTTTAGTGATCCGATTTTATATGATGCGAAAAATGAACGTCGTTTGCCAGTAACTAATTATAGTGGGGTAGAAAGTCATTTAAATACTTTTTGGGAAGACTGTGAGTCGATTGTTTACCAACATGCTGATCAAATAATTTTTACTAATGACAATCAAAAGACTTTTATGTTAGGTTATTACGAGCATCAAGAATTAGTTGAAAATATTAATATTAAGAGTTTAGTGATGGCGCAACCAACATTACCGCATGATTTTACGAAGATTTATAATTATAATTATTTCTTAGATAATCGGGTAATTAATATTGCTTATTTTGGTTCTTTATTGGATTATCGTCAGGGTAATGATATTTTTAATCTTATAAATAATAAAAAGGTTGTTATTCATTTCTTTACTAATCAAGTTGATAAGGTTTTACCTTATGAAAGTGACCAAGTTATTGTGAATGGACCGTTGCCTTATTTAGCTTTCTTAAATGTGGCGAGTAAAATGGATTATTTGATTATTAATGATACGGAAACTAATTTTCCGCTTAATCCGTTTATTCCTTCAAAATTAAGTGATTATTTGTGTAGTGATAGTAAGATATTATGTAAATATGTTAAGGGTAGTGTCTTATCAAAAATGGATAATCCTAAAATTATCAAGACAGCTTCTTTTGATAAGAAGTTGGCGGATAGTTTAGTTAAAGAAAAGAAATAGTGTAAAAAAAAGATGAGTGATCATCTTTTTTATTTGATTGAAGTATTTTCTGCCATGATACTATCAATAATTTCTTTGATGTGGACAGAATACGAGGTTTTCTTGGTGTTAGTAAAATCAATAGTTATTGTTTGATAGAAATTGATTTTATTTATTTCCATGTATAATACAACTACATATACGGTGTGATCTTTGTTGTTTACTTTCGCAAGGACATTTTCTTTGCCACTAATGATGCGATTTTTATCTAAATATTCAATTTTAAGTTGATCGTTATTTTTATCAATTATCGCATAGATATTATTGTAGGAAATGTCATCAATTGTATAACCGGATTCCATTCTTTTACTTATTTTTACTATTCCATCATTATTATGATAAATAATTGTGTCGTCTTCGACACTTTTTTTGGTGATGTCTTCTGGTAAACTTAGGGAGATATCCCAAATAGATTGTGGTTTTAAACCTTTAATTATTTCTATTGGCTTTTGTTCTATTGGTTTTTCTTCGTTTGGTTTTTCGACCTTAGTGCATCCACATAGTAATAAAATTGTGATTAAAATTAAAATTTTCTTCATATTTAGTCTCCTTGTTGATTCTATTATACAACTATATTTTGTGTTATACTACTAATATGTGAAAGAGGTTATTATGGGTAGAGTTGTAAAAGTATTATTATTGATTAAAGATGAATATCTAAAAAAGAATTTTGCGATACCAATGATGCAGGAGAGTTTAAATTGTAAGTCTTTTGGTTGGGGACAAGTAATTATTTTTTTATTTTTATTTTTTCCAATTGGAATTTGGATGTTATATAAAAAAATGATAACGGAAAAATTCAAATATTATGATAATGGCAAGAATTGTAAGTATTTAAGTTATGTATTATTAGTTAGTTCTACTTTAGTACTTTTATTTGATTTAAGTTATTTAATTAAGATTGCGATTATTATTGTAATTTTAGGTATTTGTTTATTTGCTTATACTTTAGGTGATCGCTATCAAAAGATTGGGAATAATTATTTAGTTTATTTTTATTGGGTGGTAGAAGATCCAAATAATAG
>JBATBW010000155.1:0-4745 GCA_049662565.1 Erysipelotrichaceae bacterium
AAAACAATATCATCCATAGTCAAGATATAGAAGAAATATGTAGTGTCGGAAATCTCAATCTTTTTAAAGATGATGACGATTACTATAACCTTTTATCGGCGTTTCAGAAATCTATCCGAGGCAGTGATGTTCAAGCATCAATCTACTATCTCGCAATGTTATTATTATCTAATGATTTAGAATCCCTAATTCGCAGATTACTAGTAATCGCTTATGAAGATATTGGTCTAGCCAACCCTAATTTAGTAACTAAAACTATGATGGCTTGTGACAGCGCCATTAAAGTGGGCATGCCCGAATGTCGCATCATATTCAGTAATATTGTCATTGACCTAGCTTTATCGCCAAAATCCAAAAGTGCCGAAATGGCCATTGATAAAGCCATGTCATTAGTAAGCAGTAATCCTTTACCAATACCTGATTATCTCCACCTTGTTAATATTTCTCTGCAAAATGCGGACAAATACGACTATGATAATTTTGAAAGTTGGAACCAAATTCAATATCTACCTAACAATATCAAAGATATTGAGTTCTACCTACCAATAGACAGTAGTCCCTATGAAACAATATTAAAACAAAATTATCAAAAATTACGTCAAATCAAACGAACAACTAATTTACGGAGTTTAAAAAAATGATTCGCAACTCAACTATCCAAGATGTCGATCAAATACTAATTATCTATCAACATGCCAAAAAATACATGTTAGAAAATAATAACCCCTATCAATGGACAAACAATTATCCTTCTTATGAATTAATAATAGAAGACATTAAACAACAGAATAGTTATGTCTATGAAATTGATAACAAAATATTAGCCGTATTCTATTTTAAAATCGGTACTGACCACACGTACAACCAAATCAAAGGACAATGGTTAAATAACAAACCATATGGTGTAATTCATCGCATAGCCGTACTAACAAACAAAAAAGGAATTGCTAAGCAATGTTTAGACTATTGTCTAAACCAATGTCCAAATATTAAAATCGATACTCATCAAGCAAATATCCCAATGCAGAAATTTTTATTAAAAAACAATTTTAAATACTGTGGTATCATCTATCTTGATAACCAAGAAGAAAGACTTGCATACCAATATATGGAGGAACTATGAAAAATAACGAACAAATAATCTACTTAGCCGGCGGTTGTTTTTGGGGCATGGAAAAGCTAATGTCCATGATCCCCGGTGTAACTAATACTACGTGTGGTTATGCCAATGCCGATGTTAATAATCCAAGTTACGAACAAATATGCCAACATCAAGCCCTAGCTAAAGAAACCGTAAAAGTAGCATACGACAATAGTAAAACTACATTAGAATCGATCTTAAGGATTTTTTTTCTAATTATTGATCCCACAATCAAAAACCAACAAGGAAACGATATTGGGCCACAATATCAAACAGGGATTTATTATATCGACGATAATTCTTATTTAATCGCTAGAGAAATATATGAACAAGAAAAAACAAAATATGATGCATTCTACGTCGAATTTAAACCCTTAGAAAACTTCTATGATGCCGAAAACTATCATCAAAAATATTTACAAAAAAACCCCGATGGGTATTGCCATATCCCTAATAAGAAGATGGTTGAAGCCATTAAACAAGTAATAGAAGAAAACAAAAGCCGATAGATTCTATCGGCTTGCTTTTGATTCACAATATATACAGCGATAAACGTGATTTTCTTCATCCGTTAAATGAAAAATATGATCAACTTCTTGTTCTATCGATGTAATACATCTTGGATTACTACACTTTACGACATTAATCAATTCCTTTGGTAATTGAGGATGTATTTTATCCACTATTACCCCATCTTTAATATAATTGATTGTTATATTGGGACTAATATATCCTAAGATATCCAAGTTAACTTCTAATTCACCATCTATTTTGATGATGTCTTTTTTTTGTCCTTTTTTACTAATTGCATTAGTTATCAAGGCGACAGGACAATCAATATCATTTAATTTTAATAAATCATAAATCCTCAAAGCATTACCAGATTCAATATGATCGATGACAATACCATTTTTAATGGGATTAACTAACATTATTCTACCTCCAACAATTTTATAATCAGAGCCATACGCATATACTTACCATATAATGCTTGTTTAAAATAACAAGCTCGGCTATCATCATCAATTTTAACACTAATTTCATTTACTCTTGGCAACGGATGTAAAATTATCATATCTTTTTTCGCATCATGCAACTTATCTAAAGTAAGAATGTAACTATCTTTTAAACGAATGTAATCTTGTTCATTAAAGAAACGTTCTTGCTGAACCCTTGTCATATATAATACATCTAATTTCGGCATCGCTTCTTCTAAACTTGTCGTAATAGTATAAGTTATATTATTCTTCTTCAAGACATCATTAATCATATAATCTGGTAATTTTAATTCATCTGGAGAAATTAAAACAAAATTAACATTTTCATAGCGAATCATTGCCCGTATTAAAGAATGCACAGTTCGACCAAACTTTAAATCGCCACAAACGCCAATTGTCAAATTATTTAAACGACCTTTTTCATTATATATTGTACATAAATCCGCCAAAGTTTGAGTTGGATGATTATGTCCGCCATCACCCGCATTAATTATCGGGATTGCGGAAGCTTTACTGGCAACTAAAGGCGCTCCTTCTTTTGGATGGCGCATCGCAACAATATCGGCATAACAATTTATTACTTTAATAGTGTCGCTGACACTTTCCCCTTTGCTTGTGCTACTACTACTAGCCGATGCAAAGCCGATAACATTGCCGCCTAGTTCCATCATTGCCGCCTCAAAACTTAATCGCGTTCTTGTCGATGGTTCAAAAAATAAAGTAGCTAGTTTCTTCCTTTGACACTTATCTTGATACTTTATCGGATTATCTTTTATGTCATTAGCGACCGATATTAATTCTTTTATTTCTTGTGTTGATAAATCAACAATGTCCATTACATGTTTCATTTTTCCACCTATATAATCCCAATTATATCATTCAAATCTTCAATCCCATATTCTTTCATTGTTTGGGGTAATTCTTCAATAATCTTTTGACAAATATAGGGATCTACTAGATTAGCTGCCCCTATTTGTACGGCAGTAGCGCCGGCCATCATCATTTCAATAACATCTTTACTACTGCTTACGCCACCAATACCAATAACCGGTATTTTTACTGCTTTACTTACTTGAAATACCATTCTTAGTGCTACTGGGAAAATAGCTGGACCAGAGAACCCTCCCATTGTATTTGCGACTACCGGTTTCCTGTTTTTTATATCAATTCTCATTCCTAATAAGGTGTTAATTAAACTAATGCCATCAGCACCTGCTTCTTCACAAGCTTTTGCTATTTCGACAATATTTGTAACATTAGGACTTAATTTGATAAATACCGGTTTTGTCGTAACTTTTTTAACTTCTCGGGTTATTTGTGCTGCCACCTTCGGGTCAGTCCCAAAACTCATTCCGCCATTATGTACATTAGGACAACTGATATTTACTTCGATAAAACCAACTTGTTCTTCTTTATCAATTTTCTCGCAACAATATACATAATCTTCCACACTAAATCCACTAATATTTGCCATCATCGGCTTTTTAAATACTTTACGCGCTTTTGGTAGTTCTTCGTTTATTACTTGGTCAATACCCGGATTTTGTAATCCTACGCTATTGATAAGTCCACTGCTACATTCCGCAATTCTTGGTGTTTCATTGCCAAAACGAGCTTCTTTTGTAGTACCTTTAAAAGAAAATGATCCTAAAATATTGATATCATAGATATCCGCAAACTCGTATCCAAATCCAAAAGTACCACTTGCCGGAATTATCGGATTATCTAAAACTACTCCACATAGATTAATTTTAGTATTTACCATATAATTTCCTCCTTCTGCAATACTGGTCCTTCTTTACATATTCTTTTATTACCATATTTTGTTTTACATGAACATCCCATACAAGCACCAAATCCACATCCCATACGTTCTTCAAAACTTAGTTGCCCACTAGTTGTCGCCATATTACTTATCGCCTTCAACATTACTTCGGGGCCACGTGTATAGAAATATGTATAATCATTAATGCCTTCCATGACATTAGTGACAAATCCTTTAGTTCCGATACTACCGTCGTTAGTTGATACATAAACTTCCAAACCTAAGTTTTTAAATTCTTCAATATAGAAACAATCATCTTGAAAACTAAAACCAAGGATTATTATTGGTTTAATATTATTATTAATTAAGTCTTTGGCAAGCTGATATAAAGGGGGGACTCCTACTCCTCCTCCAATCAATAAAGGTCTGTTGCCCGACTTACTTATGTCATAGCCATTCCCTAAACCACTAAGAATATCTAAAGTTTGTCCTTTGACCATTTTACTCATTAACTTTGTGCCTTCACCGATAGTTTTATATATGATCTTTACTTCGTTTGTATCATATTCACATACTGATATTGGTCGACGTAAATATACTCCATCGATTTTGATATTGATGAATTGTCCACAATTGGTGATCCCACTTGTGTCTCCTTGAAGGATCATCTCATATACCGTCTTATTTAAGGCTTTATTACTGACAATGGTAAATATTCCCTGTTTCATCTTATTCCCTCACTAAATCAATTAATTTATCACTTTTCTTGTTTTTAAATTGTAAATTATATAATCGATAATACATTCCTTTGCTTTTTAGTAATTGCTCATGGGTTCCTACT
>JBATBW010000156.1:0-12443 GCA_049662565.1 Erysipelotrichaceae bacterium
CTGTTATCGCCTGTCCATATTCCGGCATAACGATGGGCGCCAATCATTGATGCACGGGTAAATATTAAGTATCTTTTATCGGGATTGATAGTTTTAAAACCATCACTTGCACTTTTGCTCATCATATAGCCGTACATATTATGGATGTCATAATGATTTATTACACCTTGAATAGTATGATGGTACATTGATTTGTAGTCATCTAGTGAGTTGCTTAAACTTAAGATAGTATCTTTTAGTTTGAAAAAATTATCTACATTAAGCGTGGATTTTTGCAATCTTTGAATAGTGTCAAATGCTTCATTAATATTCTTTTCGCTATAAAATATGGCTGGTTCATTCATATCGTTCCAAAAACCTTCGCAACCCAAATCAATTAGCTTTTGATATTTTTTGCCAAACCAGTTAGCAGCTTGAGGGTTTAAAAAATCTGGAAAGCATACTTTACCTGGCCATACAGCTCCAACAAAAGGGCTGTTATCTTTATTAGTAATATAATAATTATTTTTCAGTCCTTCTTCATAGATTTCATAGTCTTTTTCGATTTTGATCCCCGCGTCGATTATTGGTATGATTTTAATGTTTTCTTCATTCATTTGTTGAATAAAATCTTTAAAGTTGAAAAAGTTAACATTGTCGATGGTAAAATCTTTGTAGTCATCCATGTAATCAATATCTAAACATACTCCTTCAAGAGGGAGATCTTCTTGTTTAAAGATGCTAACTAAATTTTCTATACTTGAAATATTAGGGTATGACCAACGACTTTGGATATAACCAAAACTCCATTTTGGCGGTAAATAGGGTTTACCGATTAATTGAAGAAAGTTGGATACGATAGTTGTTTTATCTTGTCCTTCAATTATGAAGATGTTAGCATTGTTTCCATTGATGTTAATAATTAATTCATCAGAAGTTGTATAACCTAAGTCATAGGTGATTAAACTAGGGTAATCGATAAATATCCCGAAGCTTTTTTTATTGTCGATGATAATGAAATTGTGGGCGCCATAAAGACTTGTTTTATCTGGAGTGTGACAAGGATCATCGGTACAAAAGCTATGATATTGGAAACCCCTTTTATTTATTCCACGCAGATTTTGTCCTAAACCATATATTTTATCGGTTGTCTCTAACTTTAGATTTAATGTGATAGTATCATCAACAATTATATCTAGATACTTAAAATCGGTATTTATTTCTGTTGATGAATCTAGAATAGTTGATTGCGTATCGATAGGGTAATTGATGCAATATTTAGTAATATAATTATTTATTTTGTAGGTTTTCATATAGTTCTCCTAAGTTTAGTAATTGTGTTTATTTCTAATAATATTAATGATATAATCTAGTTACGAGGTACACTATGGAATCAATTGGTTATAAGGAAAATAGGAAAATTTTTGGTGCAATTGTTCGCATCAATCGCATTACTAAAAACAAGAGTCAAAAACAAATGTCTAAGGGGATTTGTGCGCCATCTTATCTTAGTCGTATTGAATCGGGGGAATTGTTGCCAAGCGAAGAAATGACATCGATTTTACTAAATTATTTAGGGCTAGAATATAATAATGATGAGAAGTTTATTTCTAATGGTAAAAAAAGAATTAAGGATTTCTTTTTGGCGCTTCATTATGATGAATTTGATGAAGTCCCAAAATATTTCGCAAGAATCGAAGAAATTTCGGAACAGCTTGTGGCTTCGCCACTAATATTAGAATATTATCTTTGTGTGCTTGCGCGCTATGCGTGCAGTACCCAAAGAGATAAATTTGAAAATACTCAACAAATATTATTATCTTCAATGGATATTTTATCACCTAAGCAAATTGCGACTTATAATTATTATTTAGCGGTTGATTGTCTTCATCGTCAAGAAAATGTTGCTTTGGGTAAAGAGTGTTTATTAAAGTCTTTGAAGTATCAAAAGAATGGTCATATTTATTATTGGTTATGTTTAGTTTATCAAATTGAAGGTAACCAAATAAAGGCCTATGAATCAATTAAGAAAGCATTATCGCTATTTGTAGAAGAAGGTAATTTCATTAGTATTATGAATAGTTATGAGAAGATTGCAGAAGTTTATATGATACTTGGTAATTATGCCGATTCTTTAGAATATTTAGATAAGGCTTTGATAATGGCCAAAAAACTGAATAATCCTTTTTTCATTAATCATATTATTACGGTTTTAGCTTGGTGCCAATTTAAACTTAATGATTATAAAAAGTCTTTAAAATTGATACACAGTAATGAAAAGGTCAATGATCATCGTTTAAATATACCTGATATAATTATTGAATCATTGGTATATTTGACGACAAAAGATTTTAATAATTTGAAAAAGAAATGTAAGGATTTAAATTCTCTATACCAAATCGATCACGTTTCTGATAATTTTGCGAAAGGTATGATTGATTTGTTTGTATTTGTTAGTAATAATGAACAATATATCGATGATGTTGCTTTTGAACATATTTTATTAAATGCGATTAGTAGTAGTGTTAAGTATACCGAACTTAAGAAACATTTAACTTTGATGTTGAAGGAATATTATATTTGTCATCGAAAATATAAAGAAGCCTTATTTATTAAATAAGTGGTCAAATACGCGCAGTAGTT
Source organism: Erysipelotrichaceae bacterium (assembly GCA_049662565.1). Taxonomy (GTDB): domain Bacteria; phylum Bacillota_I; class Bacilli_A; order Erysipelotrichales; family Erysipelotrichaceae; genus JBATBW01. The sequence continues at coordinate 2,623 of JBATBW010000156.1, forward strand.
CTGATACTGACCAAGCTTGGGCAAAACAGCCACAAGATTTTGTAGGGTTTAGCCCATCGAATATTTCAGCTATCTGGCCAACGCAACCTTCATTTAAGGTTGGGATTAGATATTCTAATTGAGTTAGTACTTGTTGTTTGGCGCATTTAGTGTAATTATTTACTTTAAGATAACTGATATAATAAGCACCTAGTGGGAACGCCCATACTGTTCCTTGGTGATAACTCATGTCGCGTTCAAATAACGAACCTCGATAATTGGGTTTAAATTCTTTATCATATTTGCTTAAACTCCTTAAACCATAAGGGGTATATAGGTGTTCATATACGGTATCGACAATCATTTTGTTTGTCTTTTGATCTAGTATTTGGAAGTCGAGCATTGTTACAAATATTTGGTTTGGTCGTATTTGATTATTATCTTCTTTATTTGAAATAACATCTTTTAATGAAAACAATTGATTATTGATAAATTGTTGATTAAAAGATTTTTTTATTTTATCAGCTAATATTTCATAATTACTAGAGTCTTGATTTAATATTTGTTTAAAATAGCATAATGTTTTAATACTGTTATACCATAAGGCATTGACCTCGACAGGGCAACCGTGGCGTGGGGTAGGCAAGATGTTTTCATATCTAACATCCATCCAAGTAACTTGATCCAAGTCACTTCCAGCATGTAGTAGTCCGTCGTCTTGCATATAGATGGAATATTTAGTTCCTTTCATATAGTTTTTGATGATCTCTTCTATTGGTTTTAAAGCAATATTTTGGATATAATCTAAGTCTTTTGTTTGTTGGTAGTATTGATAGACAGCGTAGATAAACCATAAAGAAGCGTCAACAGTATTATATCTTGGTAGGTTTTTTTCATCTGGAAATAGGTTAGGCATTAGCCCTTGATCTAGATAATTGATAAAAGTGTTGAAAATACTTTTGGCGTCATCATAACGCTTTGTGCTTAGACAACAACCTAATATGGCAATCATTGTGTCTCTTCCCCAATCACAAAAGAATGGATAACCTGCTATTATAGTTTTCCCGTTTGTTGATTGGCGATAAGAGATAAAGGCGTCACTTGATATAACTAATTGTTGTGCTAGTGGGTGGGTGAAATTAGATTGTGTTACTAATTTGTGTAATCTTGTTATTTCGTCAGCAATCATTTGGTTGACATCATATTTGTCTTTATTTAAAGCGAATACAAATTGAATTTCTCTAGTCTCTTTAGCTTTTATCTGGTAGTGATATTCGCATAAATATGTTCCGCTTCCGATGTTTTGGCGACCATCAATTTCATCATAGGCATAAAATAGATCGTTAATGTGTTCTGTTTGATATATTATTTTATCGGCTTGATGATTTAAATAAATATTAATATTGTCACTAGATATAAAGTGGTCATCAACTTTAAAATCAATTGTTTCTTTCTTGATAAAACCGTATAAGGGCTTTAGTGATAGTGTTATATTTTTATTTGTCCGATTATTTATTTGGTATTTTATACCAACGCTATTTTGTAGATGAGAGTATACCAATGTTTTGGTTAGTTGGATTCCATCATAGAAATATGTGAATGTTGGTAAAGGGTCTTGAATATAATTTATTAAATATTGATGTCCATTTTTGTTTTTTGTCTCATCAACATATTCCTGGGAACTAAAATCAATAATGTCATTATTAACTATTATGCTTTCTTCTATTTTTGATACAATATTTGTCCGATTATTTGGCGGATAAAGAGCGACAGTGAATAGGCTGTGTTCGCTACGTGATAAATTGTTAATTAAAGTGCCAGAAGAAAAGCCTCCTAATCCATTAGTTAATAGGTAGGTTAATTCATTTCCGCGCTGTATGCTTTCAAAATCGTTTTTTCCATAGATAAATTTCATAGTACACCTCTAAGTATAAGGTTAACAAAGCATTCTTTTAAAGTCAATAAAACAGTGTTGTGAAATACTTGTGTAAATTCATGCCCTTAGTCTAAATATATATAGCTAAAATTAGCAACCAAAAGTAAGCGCTTTCTGTTGACTTAAAATCGGTTGATTGTTATATTATGAATGAAAGAACAAGGGAGATATTAAATGAGGGAAACTGGTGTTATTTTACCGATATTTAGTTTGTCTAGTAACTATGGTATTGGTACTATTGGAAAAAAAGCTTATGAGTTCATTGATTTTTTAGAAAAAGCTGACGTTAGTTATTGGCAAATGCTTCCTTTGAATCCAACAGGATATGGCGATTCTCCTTATCAATCGTTTTCAACTTTTGCTTCTAATCCATATTTTATTGATTTGGAGTTGTTGATGGAAGATGGTCTTTTGAGTGATGCAGATCTTCGTTCTTATGTTTACAATCATGACCCTTTAGATATTGATTATAAGTGTTTGTATGATCATCGTTTTGAAGTATTAAAAAAAGCTTTTGAAAGAGATCAATTAATTAGCGAAACAGCGATTAATGATTTTAAAGTAGCTAATAGTGATTGGCTTAATGATTATAGTTTATTTATGGCTATAAAAAATTATTTTCAAGGTGATAGCTGGGATAATTGGCCAAATGATATTAAATTTAGAGAAGAAGGAGCTTTGACTTATTATCGAGATATGTTAAATGATGAAATTGAATTTCAAGTATATATTCAATACTTATTTGATAAGCAATTCAAAAATTTAAAAAATTATGCGAATAATAAAGGGATTAAATTTTTGGGTGATATGCCAATTTATGTGGCGTATGATTCATCTGATGTTTGGAGTAATCCTAAATTGTTTAAGTTAAATGAAGATTTGAGTCTACAAGAGGTGGCAGGATGTCCTCCTGATGCTTTTTCCCTTGAGGGACAACTTTGGGGGAATCCAATTTATCAATGGGACTACCATGAACAAGAGAATTATGGTTGGTGGATTAAACGAATTAAGCATGCATTTAAATATTGTGACAAATTAAGAATTGATCATTTCCGCGGATTTGAATCTTATTGGTCGATAAAGTATCCTAGTGAAAACGCAATTAATGGTTGTTGGATTAAAGGCCCAGGTAAGAAACTATTTGATGCGATTAAAAATCAATTGGGTGAAATAGATGTTATTGCGGAGGATTTAGGGTTTATTACCGAGGATGTCAAAGAATTATTGGATTATGTAAAATATCCTGGTATGAAAGTTTTAGAATTTGGTTTTGATGAAACATTAGATAATGATCATATTGTTCATAATTATATTCCTAATTGTGTGGCTTATACGGGAACGCATGACAATGACACTGTAAGAGGTTGGTATGAAAACCTATCTGAAGAAGAAAGAATGTTAGTTAATCAATATGGTGCAATGAAAGATGAAAATGATGATGTTAGTTTCATTAAAATGGTGCTTGCGAGTGAAGCTAATATAGCGGTTATTCAAATGCAGGATTTATTATCTTTAGGTAGTGATTCTCGCATGAATATACCTTCAACATTAGGCACTAATTGGCGGTTTCGTTTAGGTGAAAATGCTTTAGATAGTCAATATGCTCTTAAATTGAAAAGTTTAAGTAATAGCTGTGGTAGAAAAATTCAATCAAAGTAATTTGTGGTTATTAAAACATTTATTAAAAATGTTTTGACAATATATAAGTTTAGGAGGAAAATGATGAAAAAACTTATTACTATTATGATGGCACTTCTTGTAATGTTAAGTATTACTGGTTGTGGTGGAAAAAGTAACGGAAGCAACATTAAAGCTTCTATCTCGGTTCAAGTTGAAAAACCTTGGATGCCTTATTATGAAGCAGTAAAAGAACGTGTTTTAGCTAAGAATCCGGATGCTGAAATCAAATTTATTGAAGTAGGTTCATTTGATATGCTAGATACTCTAGACAAAACAGACCCTACAAACCCAGATATCGCTGATGTATTCTCTATGCCAGCTGATCGTTTATATGGTTTGGTTGACAATAATGCGATTGCAGCTATCGATGCTGAAACTATGGCTAAAGAAGTTGGGGGATTTAAAGATTTTAAAGCTGGTTTAGGTGGGAACTTAAAAGTTGGTGAAGATTATTTCGCATTCCCATACAACATTGAAACTTTATTACTTTATGTAAATAAAGCTAATGCAGCTGCTGCTGGTGTTGATTTAACTAAATCTTTTGAATTTAACAGCCAAAAATTTGGTGAAATGATTGTTGCTGTTCATGATGCATGGTTTGGTGTTGCATTTGCTAACTCTGCAGAGTTCGAATTATTAAAAAAAGATGGTAAAGAATTAAAAACAGATGCTATTAAAAATTATTCTGATTTAAGTGAAAAACAAAAAGGCTTATTCGATTCATTATATAACTATTGGAAAGAAAACGCTAAAAATAAAACTGCTCTTTGGGATAAAGATGCATGGGGTGGATACGCTGAAGGTGAATTCGTAAAAGAAGGCGGAGCAATTTTCAGAATTGATGGTCCTTGGGCAACTGTTGGTATTCAAGAAAAGATCGGTGCTGATAACGTTGTAGCACTTCCTTTAACTCAAGTTACAGTTAATGGTAACGCATTAAATCAATGGAAAGGCGGATGGGGCTTAGCTATAAATTCTCGTATTGAAGAAAAAGCTAACGAATCTGCTTTAGCTAAAGAATTTATTAAAGAAGTTGTTAACCCTAAATATGCACAAGACTTATTTAAGGCTACAGGTAAGATTATTGAAAACGTTGAACCATCTGCTTATAAAGGTATCGGTGGAATTAATGAAGAAGTAATCAATGCGACTTATAAATCATATGAACAAGCTGTAAATCGTCCATTGTTCAAAGAATATGGTAATGTATGGCCAACATGGCAAAATGCTTTATTGTCATGGTCAGCTCAACAACCTGCTAATTCTGAGGAAGCTTACAAAATTGTAAAATCATCATTTGAAGCAATGATGGCAACAATTAAAAAATAGTTAAGTTATAAAAAGGAGGGTTTTCCTCCTTTTTATGCAATAAAAATATATTAAAGGAGTAGGTCATGTTATATACTGATATAGTTTTTGAAACAAAAAGCCGATATGCTTATGTGTATAAAGAAGATGTAATACATTTTATTATCAAAATTAAGAAGAATATAACTAATGATATTTCAGTTATTGCTGGGGATCCATTTGTTTGTAAAATTGATGATAAGGGGAGCTCTTGTTATGATTTATCATCACAATTAATTAAACCGATGGAATATGTTGGTAGCGATAAATATTACGATTATTTTTTTAGTGAAATTAGTGAAATTAAGACTAAGAGAATGCGCTATGCTTTTATAATTGATAATCAATATTTGTATAATGCGATTGATCTATATCCTTATAATGAGGAAACAAGAAAAGATTTGTCGAAATATTTCAATTTCCCATATTTAAATAAGGAAGATATATTAGAAAAAAGTTCTTTCATGAATGATTCAATCTGGTATCAAATTACAGTTAGTCATTTTACAAAACAAGGAACATTTAAATCTTTATGTGATAAATTATCTTATTTAAAAGATTTGGGGGTTAATGGTTTATATTTTACTCCGATTTTTGAAGGCCAATCATGGCATTTGTATGATACGATTGATTATTTTAAAATTGATAAGCGTTTAGGTACAAATGATCATTTTAAAGCATTTGTCGACTTAGCTCATAATTTAGGTATGAAAATAATGGTTGATGGTGTATTTAATCATTGTGGTAACGAACATCCCTTCTGGTTAGATGTTGTTAAAAAGGGGAAGAATAGTAAGTATTTTGACTGCTTTTATATTAAAGATGACTTTCCTAAAGTTTTAGGCGAAAATAATATAAATTATTCGACTTTTGCATTTAATCCTATGATGCCAAAGATTAATACATGTCATCCGATTATGCAAAAATACATTATAGACATTGTTACTTATTGGACTAGAGAATATGGTGTTGATGCTTGGCGCTTAGATGTTTCTAATGAAGTTCCACATCGTTTTTGGCGAACATTTCGTCAACATTTAAAGGCCATCAATCCAGATATTTTAATTTTAGGTGAAAACTGGGATGATTCATATCCTTGGTTAATGGGTGATCAGTTTGACAGTGTTATGAATTATAGTTTTATGAATATGGTAGTTGATTATCTAAAAGATGGAAAAGGTTCTAAAAATGCGATTGAAACAAGTTATGAATTAGTTAAAATGCGTTTTAGTTATCCAAAAGTGGTTTGTGACCAACTTCTTAATTTTATTGATTCTCATGATACTAAGAGAATTTTCGAAATATTTGATAACAATATAGCGAAGATTAAATTAGCTTTTGTTTTGTTGTTGACAAGCAATGGGTCACCTTGCATTTTATATGGTGATGAAATTGGTTTAGATGCATCAGGTAGAGATAGCCGTATTAAAATGTTGTGGGATAATCACAATTTAAATATATATGAGCATGTAAGAAAAATGATTAAAATTCGTAAGAATTATGATCAATTACGTGGTAGTGAATTAAGAATTATTCCAGATGATTTATTATTGATTTATAAAAAAGGCGATATATATTTCGTTATAAATAATAATGATGAAGATGTAATCTTTGATTTAGGCATTTATGAAGCCTATGATGTTTATGATGAAAGAGTTATTAAAATAGCATCAATTAAAGCGTTAGATTTTATGATTTTTAAAACTATATGAGGTTGATATGAATAATAATATTAAATTACCGACAAAATATTTTTATATAATTATGGTACTTTCCATTTTAATTATATTTAGCAATAGTATTGAGGCTTTCATTAGAGCTAAAGATGTTTATATGTTTGAACTTTGGTTAGACAATCCAGCACTTGCGGTTGATAAAACTATGGGTGAAAATTTTTTGTTTCAAATTTATGTTACATCAATAATAGCTACTTATATTACTAATGTAATTACGATAGTGGGTTTAAGTATCAATACTTATATTGCTCATATTAAAACGGGTTATAGTAAGTTGTTTGTATATATTTGGATTGTGATATTGGGTGGATTATTTTTATTTACTAGTGTATTGAATACAAGTTTTAATATCTTTTATTTTATTAATCTTGGTTTGACTATAGGATTGATATTTATATTATTAAGGTTATTGCATGAAATTAAGGATTATCATTTAAATGTGTAAGGAGGTAGAATGTGAAAAAGCAAAATTTAGAAGTTTATGATCATGTTGACAAAGTTTTTGCGAGAAAGAATTTATATCTAAAAGATGTTGCTTTATTGCAAGAAGCAATAAGTGAATCTAATGGTCAAGAAAAAAAAGAAAAAAGTTTGAAACTTAAGGAACTTATTCGAAAGAAAAAAAGTCATCCATATAATATAAGACTTGAAGAATATTATGCTAAAGAAAAAACTTTTATTACAGAAGTGAAAAATGAAATTAATAGTTTGCCAATGATTAACCAATCCAATATTAAGAAAATTGATGAATTAGAAAAAGAGTATTTAGTTGCAGAAAAAGAAATAAAGTTTTATCAATCTTATATTGATTTAACTTATGATGCTGAGTTGAAATATAAACAAGCTGTAGTAAAGAAAATTCAAATACCGGCAATTATCGAATTTGCTTGTCGTAACAAAAAGGATTTACTAGATGCGCAATCCAATCTGACAAACATTGATCTTGGTAAAGAAGAGCAACGAAAAAAAGATTTAGAAGTATTTAAAAAGAGAGAAAATGATCTTTTGAAGAAAGATATTGATTTATTAAAATCCCAATTTAAGAACAAAGTAATCTCGGAAAAGGCTTTTGATGAAGCTAAAAAACGTTTAATCAAAGCAAAGAATGAAAGAGTCGCAGTTCAAGCACTTAAGTCTGATCGTTTATTTTATAATGACGTAATTCGTAATAAAAAACATCAGTTAAGTGTGATTTTAAAACAAAAAATTACGACATTAAGAGTTAATGTTGATGATGTAAGAAGAGAAGTAGTAGTAGAAGTTGATAAACAAAGTCCTATTAATTGTTATTTAGGTATTTTGTTTCCGGGTTTACCACAATTGTTGAATAAACAATATATGAAGGCGGCTTTATTCTCTTTGGCAACAATATTTATTTATGTGATATCAATTCCTTATGCATTAGGTTTTGGTAATTATCGTGGTAAAGGTATTGCGGGATTACTTTCATTAGCTAAGGGTGGTGGAAGATTAGATCGTTCGATTATCTTTATGATAGAAGGTATTCTAGCAATTTTATTGATATTAATTTCGGTAGTATTATTGATAATTTCTTTCCAAGAATCAAGAAAAGTTGAAGTGAAAGAGATTAAAGGGGTTAGAAAAAATACATGGGTTGAATCAAAAGGAATTATTTCCGATGGTGGTATTCCTTATGTTATTTGTACGCCGGCTTTGATTTTAACTTTATTTATTGTAATTATTCCTATTGCAACAACGATATTATTGTCGTTTACTAATATGGACCCTGATCATCAGGCAAAGTTTGGTTGGGCAATGTTAGCGAATTATAAACAAATAATATTGGGCCAAGGTTTGGCTGGTTCGGTATTCTATCGTATTTTTGGCTGGACTATCATTTGGACTATTGGTGCGACAAGTTTATCGATATTTATTGGTTTTGTGTTGGCTTTATTATTAAATAATGAACGTATTAAGGGAACTCGTTTCTTCCGTTCTATATATTTATTGCCTTGGGCGGTTCCAGCATTTATTACAATTTTATTCTTTAGTATTTTAGCTTCGCCAGATGGTCAATTAACAAAGCTTTTACAACCGTTATTTAATTCGACAGTATCTATTAAGAATAGTGCGATTATGACTAAAGTTGTATTAATTTGTGTTCAAGGATGGCTAGGTAGTTCGTATGTATTCTTATTAGCGACAGGAGTACTGCAATCTATTAATAGTGAATTGTATGAAGCATCTGGAATGGATGGTGCGACACCGATGAAACAGCTGTTTAAAATAACTATACCATTAGTATTGTTTCAAACAGCGCCATTACTAGTTGGTCAATATACCTTCAATTTTAATAATTTTTCAAATATTTATTTATTTAATAATGGTGGTCCATTTAATCCACATTTATATGGTAATTTGGCTGGAGAAACCGATATTTTGATATCGTATATTTATAAACTAACAATTGAAAATGAACAACAGGCTATTGGAGCTGCCATTACGGTAATGATTTCACTAGGTTTAATGTTTGTTGCTTATTTAGGGTTGAGAAAAACCGAAACTTTTAGAAAGGAGAAATAATATGAAATTGTTTAAAAAGAAAAAGAATGAATTATATTTATCAGACAAACCTCCTCTTTCTGTTTTAGGGATTATTGGTTTAGTTGCTAGTTATATTGTTTTGATTTTTTGGGCAATTTTGGTAATATTACCAATTTTTCAAATATTAGTTTCTTCTTTTAACGCTAATCAAGGTCAATATATTGCCTTGAATAATGAATTTTCATTTTCTTTAGATCATTTTAAATATTTGTTCACAAAAACTCTTTATTTGAAATGGTTATTTAATACTTTAGGTATTGGTATTGCATCAGCGGTGTTAACAGTATTGATGATTTCATTTACTGGTTATGCTTATTCGCGTTACCGTTTTAAAGGGAAAAGAATGTCTTTGCTTGCTATTATGTTGATTCAAACTATTCCAGCCTTTGCGGGGATTACGGCATATTTTACAATGTATTCAATTGTAAATTCAATTACTCCTGTTTTCACTAGACAATTGATGTTGGTTTTAATTTACAGTGGAGGGGGTATTGCGGGTAATACGATTGTATTAAAAGGGTATTTAGATTCTATATCAACCGAGTTAGATGATGCAGCTAAATTAGATGGTTGTAGTG
>JBATBW010000157.1:0-2246 GCA_049662565.1 Erysipelotrichaceae bacterium
ATGGTTACACTATTAAGTGGTATTTAGTAAAGAAGCAAAGTGATGGCTATCACATTGATGGATATGTCGAAAATCATCAAATTGAAGTAAGATATCACTCAAATGAGGAATTATTTCGTGATTCAAAAGCTTTGTCGGGAATAAATTACACCATAAAATCAATGGACCAATTAGATTTTTCGGATAAAGAAGGACATGCGTTTGGCGGATGGTCGTTAAAAAATAATGATTCAATCGCAAAATATCAACCAAATGAAATCCAAAAGTTTAACACTTCAGTTGACTTATATGCAGTATGGCAAAAGAATCAATATATAATATCAACAAAAACTGATACTAATGGAACTATCGACAAAAATCAAAATGCAAAATACGGTGAAAATAGAACCATCAATTATCAGGCAAATCCTGGATACAAAATAAATGAAATTTTGATCGATGACAACAAAATTGATGTTTTTCATAATATGAATGCATACACATTTACCAACATCAACAAAGACCACAAAGTAGAAATAAAAACAGTAAAAGATGAAAAGCAAACAAAAGAATTAAATTATGTAGTTAAACATGTCGTGGATGGAAGTGAAAAAGATCAAGAAACGATTAAAGAAGTAGTATGGGTCAATAGTGCAGATCAGTTAAGTGTTAGGGCAGAGTCGATTAAAGAAAAATCATATGTTGGTTATAAATTAGAATCAATTAATCCAACTTCAATAAAAGGTGGAGACTTAATAAATAATAATGGGATAATTACATTAAACTATGTAAAAGATGAAGCCCAAACAAAAGTATTGAGTTATACCGTAGAACATTGGATTGATGGAGAAAGCAGTGCGAGAAATAGTGCGAAATTTAGTAAAGTAGCATGGATAAATGATCAAGATAAGTTAGAGATTCAAACTGGCTCGTTAGATATTAAGGTATATTCGGGTTATAAATTTAGAAATTACGATCATAATGTTTATGACATGATTGAAAATAATGCAACAATTAAAGTTAATTATATCAAGGTTTTAGAAAATATATTCGTTGAACAGGCTGATAATAATCAAACATTTAGTACTATATATTATTTAGATGGTGTAGAATATGCCAAATATAATTTGCCAATTGGTTCAAAAGTGCCATTATTGGATTCGCCAACGTTGAATAGTGATTTAAAATTTGATGGATGGATTGGATACGAAAAAGTTCAACCAGGCAAAACACTAGTTATTTATGGTAAGACATCAATGAAAACAGTAATAATTGAAGATGAAGATGTGGCATTGAGTTCGGGTTCTAGTTCATGGGCATTAATAAATTGGATTTTGTGTATATTAACGATTGCGATTAGTTTAATTTTGTTGATTGGGTATTTTGTTAGTAATAAAGATGAAGAGGATGATTATCGTAATCGACATATTTTAATGAGAATTAGTAGTGTGGCTGTCGCTATAGTTGCGATTTTATTCTTTATTATTACAGAAAACATGTCCTATCCGATGGTTTTAGTGGATAAGTGGACAGCGATAATGGTTTTAATTGCTTTAGTACAAGTAGTTCTTTATTTTATAATTATGAAAAAGAAGAACAGCGATGTCGTTGTTAAAGAATAATTAATTCAAAGGTAGTTGCAATAAGCAGCTATCTTTTTTAATGTGACAAAACTGTAATAATAATGTAAGAGAAATCGATTAGTTGAAATTACTTATCTAAATATAATTAAAGTGTAGTTAAGGAGGATAAGATATGTCTGCTAATATTAAAAATGTATCTAAGGTGTTATTGTCAATCTATATTTTAGGAGTGATATATTTTACTTTATTTTGGAAAGGGAGTTCTTTTAGCGAAGAGTATAATTTACAATTGAATTTAATCCCTTTATATTGGTTACTTGAGCCTATATTAGTAGGTAAAGATTTCTATTTAGATCAAGTTATTCTTAATATAATAATGTTTGTTCCTTTGGGTGCTTTGTTGCCAATAATAATTAAAAAATGTTCAGTTAATAAAATTTTGCTTATTGGTATGGCTAGTTCTTTATCAATTGAATTAGTTCAACCTTTCTTTAATAGATGTAGTGATATTGATGATTTGATACTTAATATATTAGGTGCTTTAATTGGCTTTTACTGTTTTAAGGTATATGCAAATATTAAAAGCTGTAGATTACTTAGTTATCATAAAAATAAAATGGCTCACATATGAGATTTAACATGAAAAATATAATACTGATATTGTTAGTGGAAGGTGTATTAATT
>JBATBW010000158.1:0-9867 GCA_049662565.1 Erysipelotrichaceae bacterium
TATCATAACTGATAATACTTGTCAACATTATTTAACTTATTTTTAAGTTTTTTTCTGTTGATTTACTCACCATCACTCTTTGCGACAGCCATATAATATTACTATACCCCAATACCCTTTGTCAACAACTTTTTACTAATTATTTCAGAATAAGAAAAAGATAGTGAATTACCCATTGATAGTCCCTTCGTAAAGCTGAAAATTATAATAAATTTAAATCAGCAATTATTAATTTTCGTTCGAAAGGGTAAGTTTTTGATTTTTCTCGCACACCAATCATTACATATTTCTTTATATATTAAATTTAGTATAGATTTAAATCTTTTGACCCTAATTTTTACAAATGCTTCAATCTTGCTAATTTTATTAATTTATTTATCAAAAAAGAAAATAATAAATATTATTTTAAGATATTTGGTTTATTCACCCTCTCTTTTGTTGTAGCACAAAAAACCATTAATATTTATTTTGTTTTTTATAAGCATATTCTTTTTATGAAAAAGATTCCTCTTTTACTAAACAACAATTTATATATTTACGTTGCCTAATTTAGAGAAATCCTATTCTTTATTTTTATTTACTTATTTCGTATCTTCGTTATGATTATCAGCATTCGCTAAATCAAGTTTTTGTTGTTTTTTGTTCTTTTGATGTTTAACAAAAAAAACAATTCCAGTAACGACACCCAAAAACAATAAAATCGTAAACCAATCATTAGATTTTCGTTTAATGATATAAAAACTATCTTCATTATCAATATTGAATATTAAATATCTTCCCTTTCTATTGGTTTGATGCAATTCAAACTCACCATGATCATTTGTGATATAAACATTATAAGAATCATTATTATCCACTAACCAATGGGCCTCGATATTTTTTAATTCTTTTTCCCGATTACTATTAATGAATACTTTAACAATCTCATAATCTCGTTTATCACTACCGACAGTCATAAAACTACTATAATTTACACTATCTTTATTATAAAAATCTCCTTCTAAAACTAAACGTGGTAACTTTTGATCTTTTTCGATCTTAGTAGAAATTGCTTTTTTCCATTTGACATGTTCAATTTCCACATTATATGAACGTGTCATATAATCAAAATTGATTCCACTTATATTTTTATAATAATCATCACTATCCTCAAATATCGGCAAATCTTTTACATCAATTTTATCACCATATTTGTATTCAATAGTTTTAATTAATTTACCCTTTTCATGAATATTCATCTTCAAGTTTTTAAACTCTAAAGGAATGTTGGATAATGCAATAAAATCATTATAACTTTTTGGATTAGTTTTTTTATCATAACTAATATTATCGATACCCCCTAAACCTTCATACACAAAATAGTTATCAGCAATAGTACCATTACTTTTCCCAGATATTGCCCCTTTTTGTTCTTCCTTAGCACTAACACTGCTCATCGAATAACAATTCTTTAAATCCGTAGATTCACCAGCAATTCCACCTACTATCTTCAAACCACTCAAATCTGAAATGCTATAACAAGTATCAATAACACAATTACTTAAACCCGCAATACCACCAACTTGGCTACCGCTAGAACTAGTCACCTTAGAATAATTATATCCGTTTTTAACTAGCCCCAAATCCGACTTTCCGACGATGCCACCAATTTGGTCCTTTTTACCGATAATTTCACCATAATTATAGTTATTAATAACTAAAGACTTACTCTTCTTACGCGAATTCAAAGACACTTTACCCGTAATATTAATATCTTCTTCTGGATCAACATCATATTCAATCGAAACGTTCCCAACTATACCACCAACGCTATTGTCGCCAGTAACGATACCTTTATTCGTGCTTCTTTCTAATTTACCTTTTGATATAGTACCATCGTCATAAATAGATGTATCTTCAATAAAATTCTTTTCATCATTTAAAGCATCTTCTCTTGCTTGTTGAATAACATTCCTAATATTTCTAATACGACTATTTAAACCACTAATTTGGCTAGAAAATTCTTTTCCTGAAGTTGACACAGTTGTCGCTAATAAACGAATTTGATCATTCATTAGACCAACTTGTTTCTTCGTTTCATCCATATATTTATTTAACTCATCTAATGTCCCGTTGCCTGCTTTCAGTAATTTCAAGGCTTCACTAAGATTATTTGAAGCATTATCCAAATGATTTGTTGCTCCAACAACATACGAATTAATATTTGAGCTAGTATTAGACCCTAAATTCGCAATATCACTCAATATATTACCTACCGCATCAAATTCTACATTTAAATTTTGCAAAACATCTTTACTATAATTAATAGTTAAGTAAGGCTCCATTTGTCCACAAATGCCGCCAACATCACGGCGCCCATAAACCGCACCATTATTACTACTGCCAACAATATATCCACTTTGGCGACCAACTATACCACCATTGTTATAACCAACATGATTATACCCAACTGTCGCATCATTTGTACAACTATAGATAAACCCACTAGAATAACCCGCAATACCCCCTGCATCCGTAGAAACATTAGCATTCCTAATATCGTTAACCTTATCTAAATTAATATTGTCAATATCAAACTCAATTTCATTATCCACCGTATTAATCGAACCTGATGAATTACAATTAGAAATCTCACCTAGATTGAATCCTGCTATACCACCAGAAAAATGAGTTCCCACTAATTTACCGTCAAACTTACTATTAACAACTATACCTGTTTTTTCATTTACGCCTACAATACCACCAATTTTATTCTCACCATTAATAGTGCCAGAAAACGAACAATCAGTAACTAAACCGTTATTGACACCAACAACTCCACCAATATTTTCTTTTGTACCTTTAATAGCGTACACGCCGACAACCTTTAAATTTTTAACAACACCACTTTGTTGGATATAACGAAAGATACCCAGATTAGATCCGAAATCAGTAAATTTCACCCCTTTTATTTGGTGCCCTAAACCATCAAATGTACCCGAAAAAGAACTTACTGGCAATAATTCGCCATCGGCATTAATATCGTTTTTTAATACCACAGTCTTCCCTACCGAATAAGAATCTAATTGCGTTTTCTTCGCAAAATCATTCCACTGGTCAATAGTCGAAATGTAAATGTCAGCTTTAACTTCTTCGGCCTTAGGAAAAACTACACAAGATGAAAACAACACAATTGATAAAACTATTATTTTGAAACCTTTGTCTATTATCTTCATAATTTTTACTCCTTATCCTCAATTTGATCAACAATTCCATTTTTTGAACTAATATCACCATTTATTTCTCCAGTAATAGTCCCACTAATATTGGCGTCGATCATACCATTGACATACCCTTTAAAGCGACCTTCAACCTTAACATTGCCACTAGAGACCGGTTTGCTTAAATCTCTTTTTAAAGTAAATGCAGATTTCATAATAATGAAATCACCAAACAATAATATTTGTGGCAATACCCCTAAAACAATCAAAATAGAAACTAGTGTCCCTCGACCTAAAGCAACACCTATTGAAGCTACAGTTGGATCAGAACTCAATATGCCAATTAAGAACCCTGCTGAAACTAGAATACTACCACTTGTAAAAATAGTGGGGAATACTTGGTTCAAAGATTCAATAATCGCTTCTTTTAGAGGCATTTGTTGTTTCAACTCCATATATCGGCTAGTTATTACTATTGCATAGTCAATAGTTGCCCCCATTTGAATTGCACTTACAATCAAATAGCTTAGGAAGAACATCGAATCACCAGTTAAATAAGGATACGAAAAATTGATCCAAATACTTCCTTGAATAGCTAAAACTAATAAAACTGGTAACCCCGCTGATTGGAAAGTAAATAATAAAATAATCATAACAAATAAAGCCGTCAAAATAGTAATAATTACATTATCCGAGACAAATGATGTTTGCAAATCAAAATCACTTGTCGTATTGCCAACTAAATAATGTTCATCATAATATTGATCAACAACATTTCTAATTTCACCTAAATAATTAAATGTTTCTTCACCTTCGATCGGCAAATCTAAATCCAACAAGAAGCGTGAATATTTTTCGCCCTTCAATTGAACCTTCGCCTCACTTAACTCTTTATATAAGTCATTTATTTTTTGGTTTAAATCATGATCTAAAGTGACATAACCCTCTTCTTTTTGATTATATAAAAACATAAATATATCAATTATTGGAACTTGAAACTTATCAATACCACCAACAATGACACCATACTTACCTTGTTCTATCGCATATCCTGAAAAAAGTATTTTTGCCGCTTCAACATCTAAATCTGCCAGTTCAGAAAACTGACGCGGACTAACACGATCAGTCAAGACAAATTGGTCATTAATTTTTACATTCCCCAACCCTAAAGTGGATTTTACCTTTTCCAACTTGCTTAAAGAACTCAACAATAATTTTTCTTTTTCATAATTACCGGTCGGAACTAATACCGCCAATTGATTAGTTGAACCAAAGACACCTTCAATTCTTTCTAATTCAATTTTATTTTGTGTTTTTTTACTGCTATTAATAGAAGCTACATCATAAATATAATTACATTTGCCTTGAAAAACAAAAGACATAACTAAAACTACCACAAAAATTAATGGCATATATATTCTTGTTTTATAAGCAAACTCACCTACAAAATCAATTTTCGGTACAAAACTCTTATGATGAGTCTTATCAATATATTTCGCAAACATCACTAAAAGACCCGGCATCAATAAGAATACCGTAAACAAGCTAAACAAAATAGACTTAGTTAAAATAATCCCCATGTCCATACCAATTCTAAATTGCATAAACATCAACGCTACCATACCAGATACCGTTGTCAAACTACTACTAGATATTTCTGGTATTGCTTTACTCAAAGCTGCAATCGCAGATTCCCGTACATCTTTAGTATCATGTTCTTCCATAAAACGATGACATAAAATAATAGCATAATCGATTGCTAAAGCTAATTGTAAAACAACCGCAATCGAATTAGTAACAAAACTAATCTCTCCAAACCAGTAATTAGTACCTTTATTTAATAAAGCCGCTACCCCAAAAGTAATAATCATTACTGGCACTTCCATATATGTTTTTGAAGTCAACAGCAATACTGCCACAATAATTACCGCCGCAATAAGTAAAATTACATTCATGTCCTTAGCTAAAGATGCCGCTGTATCTTGCCCTAGTTCACTACTTATACTATAATCAAAATCTTTGATATATTCCTTAAGTTGCGAAAAAGCAGTCTTACTAACATTATCATCAACCTCACCATCAAAAGTAATATTAAATAACGCATCACTGCCCTTAAAATGCCCATCATCATCAGCAAATTCAACTTTACTAATACCTTTAATTTGCTCTAAATCCTTTTGAATGTCCAAAGCTAAATCAACAGTCGTATTCGATACCATTACTTTCGCTGTCGCAAAAGTACTAAACTGTTCATCCATTAAAGTTAAACCCACGCGAGTTTCTGATTCTGGAGGCAAGTACGAAGTAATATCATTATTAACTTGAACTTTACCTATCGAAAATATACTATAAACAATTAATACAATAAATAACAAATAAAAAGCCTTCCTTTTATCCACGATAAATGTAGCAAGACTTTCCATAAATTTATTGTCTTTCTTTTTTTCACTCATGCCTATATCCACCTCTAATCACAAGAATAAATTAAATAAAAGAAAATTTATAATAAACATATAACATAATTATTATAGCACAAAATATATTATTTGTTACCCAGCAATTTGACATCAAGAAACATATAATTGATTCTATCCACAACCTTATCGATATGGTAATGACCACAATACCAATAAGAATAAGAAACACTCTTTTCCACCTCATCTAGAAATAATTCCGTACTATAATCTAAACTCGATTGAACAAAACAACTCTTAAATATTTCGCGTGGAATATACCGATAAGGAGTAGTATGTGTCAAGACAATATCAACCCGATTATCCCATACACTCAAATTATCTAGCATTCTTTGTTTCATTTCCTCATTAGGCTGTTCATCATCAAACCAAGGTAATCGATTTTCCAAACGATGCATTTTATCGACACTATATCCACCACCTAAAACAATCGTTTTTAACCCTTCAAAATTATACCCCTCACCATCTAAGGCAAATAAAATATTAGGATATTGCTTTTGTTGATAAGCCTGCCCATCACAAAAAGATACCAGTTCATAGCCATCAACATTTTCTGGACGCTTATCATGATTACCATGAATACAAAACAAAGTAATCGGCAACAAACTAATCAATTCCTTCGTGAAACGATCACTACATCCATAATAGTTAATACCAACATCACCTAATATAATTAAAACATCGTCCAACGTGGTTTTAAAACGATCACAAAAATCAATAATTCTTTGGGTATCACCATGTAAATCACCAGTTATAAAAAACATCTTTCGCCTCACAACAAATCCATTTTAGAATCATTTTCATCTATTTTTCTAATCACCTTACATGGAACTCCATAAGCCAAATAACCACTTGGAATATCCTTAGTCACAACACTACCCGCACCAACTACCACGTCATCACCAATAGTAACACCACCTAAGACACAAACATTGGCAGCTAACCAAACATTATTACCAATATGAATTTCTTCCGCATACTCACTCATTGATACATGACCATCTGGATACTCCATTGCCACTCTTTCTTGAGCAATCAAAGGATGATTAGTAGCCAATAAACTAACATTAGGACCAAACATCACATTATCCCCAATAAAAATCTTATTATCATCCATAACCGTCAAATTAAAATTCGCAAAAAAATTCTCACCTATAAAAGTATGACAACCATAATTAAACTGAATCGGACCTTGAAAATAATACTTTTTTCCAATCGAACCAATAAAACTTTTTATCAACTCTAATCGTTCTTTATCATATTCATCCGTTTGATTAAATTTTAAACAACCATTATGCGCCACATGTTTTAAATCTTTCAATTCTTGACAACGTGCATCAAATAATCTATTTTCAAATATTTTCTTTTCTTCGCTCATATTACACCTCCCTTTAATTATATGGCAACAAAAAAAATAGTAAACAACAAATGTCTACTATTTCATCTTTTTCCCAACAATCATAAACAATTCATCATTATCCAACAAAAAATTTACCCCACAATTATTTTGATAAAACCAACTAGAAATCATATCCATAGGCGGTAATTCATCTTTATTCACCGCATCATCACACTTTTTATGCATATTATTAATCTCATCCCGACTTTGTGAATGCGCAATAATTATATAACCACCTACTTCAATGTTAGAAACAATTTGTTTAATGGTATGGACTTTATCCTCAAAATGTGGAAACACTGAAAAACATATTGCCCCACTATATAACTGGCCATCTCTATTAAAATCCATAATATCTTCACAATGAAAACTAACATTATCATAATCATATTTTCTTTTCGCAACTTCATTCATTCGATTAGAAACATCAATTCCAACAATTGAACCACCATCGCCAACTATACCCACTAAATAAGGCGTCAATACACCCGTACCACAACCGATATCCATAATACGATCACCTAAACTAATTGGTGATAAATCTAAAATCTTTTTAATTTTCAGCTTATCATGATGACACATCACATCCCAATTATCCGCAACACTATTAAAAAAAACAATTTGATTACTCAACTACGACACCTCTACTTTCAATAACTTTTCCTTTTTCTAATATCTTAACTAATACCGGAATCACTATCAATTGAATTACAATTCCAGGTAAGCCTGTCAAAAACGATCCACTAACAAAAATCCATGGAGAAGGTAATTTAGCCATAAAGAAAGTTACTAAAAAATATACCGCAATACCCGAAACAATCCGCCCAACAATCATTGAAGCAATCAATGACACATAAACATTCTTCTTTAATCTACGATACAAAATATTGGCCACCACACCATAAGCAATTAATTCAAAAAACATAAAAGGCAACACCGGAAAAACCGGAGGCATCATCGTTAAAACACTACTTAAAACCGGCGTAACCGCCGCCACAATAATCGCATAAGGTAAACTTAAAACAAAACCCGCAATAATAACCGGAATATGCATCGGCAACAAAACCGAACCTGAACCAATAAAATGGAAAGCCATTGGTAATACAATACCTAAAGCAATAAACAAAGCAGTTAATATCATTTCTTTAATTACATTATTTTTCACGTTATAACCTCCAAATGTCAAAACTACTATAATTATAAGTGCATAAAAATATAACACAAGCCCGGTAGGGGGATAAAAAAAGGATATTTGCATATCCTACTTAATCAAATGATCAATGGCATCTGTCAAATCATCTAAAGCTTGACTATCACCAGTTTTTAAAGCATCAACCAAACAATGCTCCATATGATCCTTCAAAATGACTTTACTCGTGCTATTTAAGGCTGCAATAACCGCCGAAAGCTGTATTAGAACCTCGCTACAATCTTTTCCATCTTCAATCATTCTTTTAACGCTATCCAAATGACCGCTAGCCCTTGATAAACGATTAAGTACCGCCTTAGTTTTTGCATGAGAATGAGTATGAGTAATTACTTTACCATTTTCATCAATATGTTCATGTTTTTCCATATTATACCCTATCTTTTCGCTTGATAAATACTATCCTTTGTCTTATCTAAAAACTCCTTATCAAAAAATATACTTGTCTTATTAAATTCTCTTTGTAGAAAATCATAACCATCTTTTTCAATAATAGTCTTAACACCACTAAATAAATCCGTGCCAATACCTAATCTATTACCATCAATCTTTACACCCATACTACGCAAAATAGTAGGAAACATATCATAATTTCCAAAATGTCGATTCTTACTATATTTCGTATCGATAGGCGCATTCAAAATTAAATTAAACACACTACGGCGATACTTAGAATCGATATTCTTAAAATAATTCTTATCCATACTTAAATGATCACCAGTAAGTACAATTGTCGTATTTTCATAAAAATCCTGTTGCTGAATCCAACGAATAAAATCATAAACTTGCTTATCACTATGCGCAATTACATTAGCATACTGTTTATCAAACTTATTACCCGTAGTTGGTGTGACATACCCATCTGGAAAATGAGTGTCCGCCGTTTCCATATTAAAGTGGAAAGGTTTACCACTATTAGATAATACCAGCAACTCTTCTTTAGCATACTCAAATAACTTAGAATCTTCAAAACCCCACCACTCATAATAATCTTTATCAATCTTACCAAGCTCAATCGCATGATAATAATCATAAATCTTAAACTTGCCATGAGTAGTAAAATAAGTATCTAAACCACCAAACTTCGCATCAGCCCCAAACATAATCGTTTGATTATATCCTTCACCTTCTAATATATCACCAAGATTAATAATGCCTGGTAAAAAATAACCATGCGTACCATATGAATTACCACCTTGAACCTTTAAAGGAACACCAGCTTCCATATTAACCATCGCAGCAATAGACCACTCCGAACCAAAAGTTTGATAAGCACCACCAAACGTCTTTTCATTATCCGAAAAAACAATACCTTCCTTAGTTAACTCCGTCAAATAAGGCATTAAATTTTCTTTTTCAACACCACCTAGTTCTTTAGACAAATAAGTATTCTCCACTGATTCCAAATAAATATGAATCAAATTACGCTTTTGTTGCGGAAAATTCAAAGATGTTTCATTAGGTGAAACATAATGTTCTTCAATATAATTCGAGTTATTAAAATAAGCAATAATAATCTGATTAAGTTGCATCTTATAAATTGTATAACCAATACCACTAATTAAAACTACAATAGATAAACAAGCA
>JBATBW010000159.1:0-2124 GCA_049662565.1 Erysipelotrichaceae bacterium
GAGCTTTTGAAGCGTTAAAAATGATACAAAGTAAGTGGGGCGCAAAATATATCGTAAAAGACCCTATTTTTGACAAAAAACTAAGTGAAATTGAAGTAGAATTTAAAACAGTAAGTTAAATGAAAAAAGAAATAATAGAGTTATTTGAAAAGCAAGGTAAAAACTTGAAAGGAGTGCATCCTGAAACAATTAAAGATTGGAAAAAAGGAACACACCAAATGAAAGTTGAAAGAGTGGAAAGCGTATTACTTGCAAACAAACTTCCTGAACCTTTCTTTTGGGATGGAACTATGCAACACTTCTTACAGTACGCTACCGAGTGCGCAGTAAAACTCGGTCAAGACCTTAAATTAGAAATTTTAATTAAAAAATAGATATGAGTAACCTGCCAAAAATAAAAGATATTTACTCCGATAAATTAACGGTTCAAAAAGATGATGTTTTTGTAACTTTAATGAATCAACCACCGCAACCAAAATGGGTAAAAGAACATCAATTTATTAAAGGATATAAATATTTACCAATTGAAAGAGTAGAATATCTTTTAAAGACAATTTTTAAAAGATACCGTATTGAGATTACAGGACAAGGACAATCTTTTAACGGTGTTTGGGTAACGGTTAGAGTTCACTATTTACACCCAATTACAAATGAATGGGATTTCCACGATGGAATAGGAGCAAGCCAATTACAAACATCAAAAGGAACAAGCCCAGCAGATTTAGGAAATATTAATAACGGTGCTTTATCAATGGCTTTTCCTAACGCAAAAACAATTGCAATTAAAGACGCTTGCGACCACTTTGGAAAATTATTTGGTGAAGACTTAAACAGAAAAGACGTTATAAGCTACGAACTAGACTTAACACTTATTGAGTTAACACCCGAACACCCAAATTGGGTAAAAGTAAAAGAAGCTATTAAAAGCGGAAACTTTACAATTGAACAAGTAAAATCTAAATACACTTTAAGCGATGAAAACGCAAGAGAACTTCAAAATTAGAGCGAGTGCCAGCGGAAAGTTAATCACTGAACCAAGAAGCAAAAGCGAAACTTTATCCGAAACTACAAAGACTTACGTAAAAGAATGGCTAACTGAAAAGATTTACGGAATACGTAAAGAAATAAAAAGTAAGTATCTTGACAAAGGCAACGCTTTAGAAGATACTGCTATTGATAAGGCTATTGATTGGTTAGATTTAGACTTTGTTATGAAGAATGAAGATTCATTTGAAGATGAGTTTTTTACTGGAACGCCAGACATTATCACAAATGATGAGATAATTGATATTAAGTGTAGTTTTTCTCCATTTACTTTTCCATTATTAGAAGATGTAATCCCTACAAAAAATTACGAAATCCAAGTTCAAATTTATATGCACTTAACAGGAAGGAAAAAAGCAAGAGTTTGTTACATTTTATTAGAAACTCCTCCAGAGTTAAATTATGGAGAAGTTGAAGATTATAGTCATTTTCCTATTCAACATAGAATAAAAACTTTTTCTTTTGAATATGATGAAAATATTATACTTCAATTACAAGAAAAAATAAAAGAATGTAGGGTTTATTTAAAAAAATTTAGTATCTTTACTACTCAAATCCGCCAAGATTAAAAGAAATTAATTTAACACCCTCTTTTCAGTTTACTTGGCGGTACTGATTAGAGGGTTGTTTAATTTATGATTGGAATTTACAAAATAACATCACCAAGTGGTAAAGTTTACATAGGTCAAAGTGTAAACATAATTAAAAGATTTTATGCTTACAGAAGCATTTCAACAAAACAACAACCTATCTTGCATCGTTCTTTTATAAAGTATGGAGTAGAAAACCATAAGTTTGAAGTAATTGAAGAGTGTGAAGTAGATTTTTTAAATGAAAGAGAACGATATTGGCAGGAACATTACGAAGCAATAGGTAAAAATGGATTAAATTGCATGTATGTAAACACAAATGAAAAAAGAGCAGTTATTAGTCAATACACTATTGAAAAGCATAAATTTTATAGCGGTAAAAATCACCCATCTTGGGGTAAGAAAAGAACTCCAGAGCAAAAAGAAAGAATGAGTATTGCTCAAAAGAAAATTAAAAGAAAACCAATGTCTGAAGAAACAAAAAAGAAAT
>JBATBW010000160.1:0-39078 GCA_049662565.1 Erysipelotrichaceae bacterium
ATATAGCAAAAAGAGATGTATTGCAAGATCCAATTTATCAAAGTAAATTAGTTACTCGTTTAATCAATAAAATCATGATTGATGGTAAACGTGGAGTAGCTCAAACGCTTTTATACGATGCGTTCGATATCGTTGAAGCTAAAACTCAAAGACAACCTATGGAAGTTTTTGAAGAAGCAATGGATAACATTATGCCATTGTTAGAATTAAAAGTTCGCCGTGTAGGGGGAGCAAACTATCAAGTACCAATTGAAGTTACTGCGGAAAGAAGATTAACATTAGGTTTACGTTGGTTAGTTAACTATGCTCGTTTAAGAAACGAAAAGACAATGGAACAACGTTTAGCTGCAGAAATCATTGATGCTTCTAAAGGAACAGGTGCTTCTGTTAAGAAGAAAGATGATACTCACAGAATGGCTGAAGCTAATAAGGCTTTCGCACATTATCGTTGGTAGGAATCGGATATGGCTAGAGAATATTCATTAAATAATACTAGAAATATCGGAATCATGGCTCATATTGATGCTGGTAAGACAACAACTACAGAACGTATTTTATACTATACTGGAGTTAATCATAAAATTGGGGAAACTCATGATGGTTCAGCAACTATGGACTGGATGGCTCAAGAACAAGAAAGAGGTATTACAATTACTTCTGCGGCTACTACTTCTCAATGGAAGGGCTGTCGTGTAAATATTATCGATACTCCGGGTCACGTAGACTTTACAGTTGAAGTTGAAAGATCTTTAAGAGTATTAGATGGTGCTGTTACTGTATTAGATGCAAAAGCTGGTGTTGAACCACAAACTGAAACAGTATGGCGTCAAGCTACTAAATATAACGTACCAAGAATTGTATTCTGTAATAAAATGGATGCAACTGGTGCAGATTTTATGATGAGTGTTGGAACTATTAAGAATCGTTTAGGGGCTAAAACTGCTCCAATTCAACTTCCAATTGGTTCTGAACAATCGTTTGCGGGTATGATTGATATTATTGAAAGAAAACAATATCTATTTCCTGATGAAACTGGTATGCAAATGGACATTTCTGATGTTCCAGCTGATATGGTGGAATTAGTTGAATCTACTCGTTTACAATTATTAGAAGAAATTTCTGATTATGATGAAGAATTAATGATGATGGTATTAGAAGGTGAAGAACCTTCAGTAGAATTAATCAAATCAACTATTCGTAAGGGTGTTTGTGATGGTACATTCTTCCCAGTATTATGTGGATCTGCTTATAAAAATAAGGGTGTTCAATTAGTACTTGATGCTGTTATTGATTACTTACCTTCTCCATTAGATGTACCAGCTATTAAAGGGGTATTGAAGAATGGTACTGAAGAAGAAAGACCTTCAGATGATAGTGCTCCTTTTGCAGCATTAGCATTTAAAGTTATGACTGACCCATTTGTTGGTAAGTTGACTTATTTCCGTGTTTATTCAGGTGTTGCTGAAGCGGGAAGTTATGTCTTAAACTCAACAAAAGGTAAGAGAGAAAGATTTGGTCGTATCATGCAAATGCATGCGAACCATCGTAAAGAAATTGCTGAAGTACATGCTGGTGATATCGCTGCAGCTGTTGGTTTAAAAGATACAGGCACTGGTGACACATTATGTGAGGAAAAAGCGCCTATTATCTTAGAATCAATGGAATTCCCTGAACCAGTTATCAACGTTGCTATAGAACCTAAATCTAAAGGTGACCAAGATAAGATGGGTATTGCATTATCTAAATTAGCTGAAGAAGATCCAACATTTAGAACTTATACTGATCCTGAATCAGGACAAACAATCATCGCTGGTATGGGTGAATTACACTTAGATATCATCGTTGACCGTATGAGAAGAGAATTTAAAGTAGAAGCTACAGTTGGTGCTCCTCAAGTTGCTTATCGTGAAACTATTAGACAAGAAGCTGATTGTGAAGGTAAATTCGTTCGCCAATCAGGTGGTCGTGGACAATATGGTCACGTTTGGATTCATTTTGAACCAAATGAAGGTAAGGGATTTGAATGGGTTGATAAGACTGTTGGTGGTAGTATTCCTAAAGAATATATTAAACCAGCTGCAGAAGGTTTAGAAGCAGCATTAAATAATGGTTTAATTGCTGGATATCCAGTAATTGATTTAAAAGCTACAATCTTTGATGGTTCTTACCATGATGTCGATTCATCAGAAATGGCATATAAGATTGCTGCTAGTATGGCTTTAAAAGAAGCTGCTAAAAAATGTAAACCAGTTTTATTAGAACCAATTATGATGGTCGAAGTTACTGCGCCTGCAGAGTATTTAGGTAATGTAATGGGTGATGTTTCTGGTAGACGTGGTCAAATTAACGACCAAGAAGAAAGAGGAAATGCAATTATTGTTAAATCATTCATTCCACTTTCTGAAATGTTTGGTTATGCAACTGATTTAAGATCATTCACTCAAGGTCGTGGAAACTACTCTATGAAGTTTGATCACTATTCAGATGTGCCAAAATCAATTGCTGAAACTGTTGCAAAAAAGAACAGCAATAATTAGTATTGATTTTATATGAACTATCATATAAAATAGATTTGTAAAATTGTATATTATACAGGAGGAAATTTAATAATGGCAAAACAACATTTTGACCGAAGTAAATCACATGTTAATATAGGTACAATTGGTCACGTTGACCACGGTAAAACTACATTAACTGCAGCTATTACTAACGTATTAGCTAAAAAAGGTGGAGCTAAAGCAATGGCTTATAACCAAATCGATGGTGCTCCAGAAGAAAGAGAAAGAGGAATTACAATCAATACTGCTCACGTTGAGTATGAAACTGACACTCGTCACTATGCTCACGTTGACTGCCCAGGACATGCTGACTACGTAAAAAACATGATTACTGGTGCTGCTCAAATGGATGGTGCTATCTTAGTAGTTGCTGCTACTGATGGACCAATGCCTCAAACTCGTGAACATATTCTATTATCTAAACAAGTAGGTGTTCCTAAAATTGTTGTATTCTTAAATAAATGCGACATGGTTGATGATGAAGAATTAGTTGACTTAGTTGAAATGGAAGTACGTGAATTATTATCTGAATACGGTTTTGATGGTGACAATGCTCCGATCATCCGTGGTTCAGCTTTAAAAGCATTAGAAGGTGATGCAGCTTGGGAAGAAAAAATCCATGAATTAATGACTGCTGTTGATACTTATATTGATGAACCTACTCGTGAAACTGACAAACCATTCTTAATGCCAGTTGAAGACGTTTTCACAATCACTGGTCGTGGGACTGTTGCTACAGGACGTGTTGAACGTGGTCAATTGAACTTGAATGATAAAGTTGAAATCGTTGGTATCAAACCTACTCGTGATACAGTAGTAACTGGTATTGAAATGTTCCGTAAATTATTAGATTATGCTACAGCTGGAGACAACATCGGTGCATTATTACGTGGTGTTAACCGTGAAGAAATCGAACGTGGACAAGTATTAGCTAAACCTGGTTCAGTTAATCCTCATAAACACTTCAAAGCTCAAGTTTATGTATTATCTAAAGAAGAAGGTGGACGTCATACTCCATTCGTAAGTAACTACCGTCCTCAATTCTATTTCCGTACAACTGACGTAACTGGTGTTATCAGATTGCCTGAAGGCGTTGATATGGTTATGCCTGGTGATAACGTTGAAATGATCGTTGAGTTAATCAACCCTATCGCTGTTGAATTAGGAACTAAGTTCTCAATTCGTGAAGGTGGTAGAACAGTTGGTGCTGGTAACGTTACTGAAATCATTGC
Organism: Erysipelotrichaceae bacterium; assembly: GCA_049662565.1. Lineage (GTDB taxonomy): Bacteria > Bacillota_I > Bacilli_A > Erysipelotrichales > Erysipelotrichaceae > JBATBW01. The sequence goes on from JBATBW010000160.1 coordinate 3,791, forward strand.
TTAATTAAAAAAACTTTTTAGCAAGCTACATTGTAGTTTGCTTTTTTAATGCTTAAAGCACATTAACATTATTAAACGTTTGTATTGTGTTAATTTTTTTGTTGCAAAAAAAATATATATTTTATTATTAAATAAAGAATATTATTATTGATTTTAAGATCCAAATATATTGGCTTATCATTAGCTAATGGTTTCAATAATAATATGTAGCAGATTGTTCTTTGAAAAATATTATTATGCTAATATGTAACTTAAATATTTAGTGTTTCAATTAAATAATTTAGCGTTTTATAATTGTGGGCTCTCTTGAGTTGTGTTTATAAATATTTCTTCCTATTTTAAGAAACATTAATTTTCTGTTTTACAACAATCATTTGTTTAACTATCTTGAAAAATCGCTTTATTATCAGTTCAAACTATATTTAGGTTCTGTTGTGATTCCAAATTAGTTAAGATAAATTAGCATAATATAAAATGTTTTAGTTAAGATTTTGTTTTGTTAGGTTAATTTAAAATTAAATGATGAAAGGAGATTATGATTCTACTAAATTAGAATCAAAAGTTGTTTGTTATGAAAAAATTGTAATGTGTTTTTTATTGACATTAGTATTATTTAATTATTCTATCGTCATTCCAAATGCTGAACATCTTAATTATGAAATGAACGATAGTTATGAAACTTATGTATTGGGGAATGAAAAGATGCTGTATTATAATTTATCTGCTAGCGAAAACGGATTACTTTTTGAAATTTTCAAGGATGGCGTAAAGGTTAGTTCATATTACAGATTTAAAGGTATGGTTTATCAAAAAATTGATGGAGAATATATCTTTAAAAACGTTGTGTATAATAATTTTAACAACAATGTTATGTTTAGGTCGAGTGGTTGGAGTGCTCCTGTTTACATAAGAGGTGCGTAAAGTATTGATATAGGTAGTGGTGGAGGTGCTTTGGAAATAGCTGGAATGATTGCATCACTCATACCTAGTCCAGCATCGGTGTTTATCGGATTAGGTATAGGAATCATTGGCTTGGCAACTAGACCGAGATATATTTTCGTCGATTATGATTTTAGGACGTATACTCAATGTAGTATACTGTCATCGTATACAAATATTAAAGCATATGATGGGACCAACAAAATTCGTGATAACTTGATTTCAACTGATGCAAGAGGAAGTTGGGGCTGGCAAGGTGATCCTAATTTTTATGGTTACCCCGCAGCTTGTAGGAGTTTAGTAAGTAGTTATAAATATCCAAGTGGTAGATTTTAGAATATTTAGGAGGACTTATGAAAGGAAAATGGAAGTATATATTTTTGGTCAATTTAGCTTTTTGGACTACCTTAGGTATGATTAAAATAATTGGTTTTAATAACATGTATTATCAATTGATTGTTGTGTTTGTTTTTCTTGTTTTGTCTTCTGTTGCGATGTATTATTCTTTAAAGAAGAAGGTTAGTGCTTGGGATGGGGTTATATTCTATGGTTGTGTAGTTTTATTTCTCTTGGTTTTTCCCTATAGTCGAGTAAATGATGTTACTGGTGATAGTAAAACAATCTATCGGAAATATATTCCTTTTTCTGAAGTTGAAGTAATAGATGGTGGTGATCGGTTTTTAGTGGAGATATCTAAAGATGGTTCTTCTAAATTAATCGGGAATTCGCATTTTAGGAATTTGTTGCCAATTGAGGTGGATGGTCTAAAGATGGATTATGTTGGGTATAATGATGATGTTTATTTTAGTGCAAAGTTAAACAATCAATATTTAGGCCATTATGATAGTAAAAGGAGTGATTTTAAGGAAGTTGTCAAATTTATTAAGGATAAAGAACAAAATCGTTAATTTTGTGTTATAATTATTGAGCAATAAGTAATTTTGTCTATTATTTGGGTAATAAAATATAATTTAAAAAGTTGTGAAAAGCACTTGCAATTGCAGGTGCTTTTTTGTTATAATGTTAAAGCATCCGCATAGAAGTGCGAGGTTGCTGGTACACTGATAGCCGTTGTCATGGTGTGTGTAACCAGGTAATTCGTATGGAGCGGGTCTATCATGGAAATAGACAAAGGAGGACAACCATGGCAAAAAATTCAGTTCGCATTCGTTTAAAAGCTTATGAACATCGTATCTTAGATGCAAGTGCAGAAAAGATCATTAAAGCAGCTCAAGAACATGGTGCGCAAAAGATTGTTGGACCAGTACCACTACCAACAGAAAAACAAGTAGTAACAGTATTAAGAGCGGTACACAAATATAAGGATTCTCGTGAACAATTTGAAATGAGAACTCATAAGAGATTGATTGAAATTATTGGACCATCAGCTAAAACTATCGAAGCTTTAGGAAGATTAGATTTACCTAGTGGTGTTGATATTGAAATCCAATTATAGTAAAAAGGAGGTAACATCATGAAAGGAATCGTAGGTCGTAAATTAGGTATGACTCAAGTGTTCAGTGTGGACGGTGAGTTAATTCCTGTAACTGTTGTTGAAGCTACACCAAATGTAGTTTTACAAAAGAAAACTTTGGAAAATGACGGTTATGAAGCAATCCAATTAGGTTTTGAAGATGTGAAAGAAAGTCGTGCTACTAAAGCAAGTATCGGTCACGCTGCAAAAGCTAATACAACTGTTAAACGTGTTGCTCGTGAAATTCGTGGCAATGAAATGTTTGACTTGGAATTAGGAAGTGAAGTAAAGGTTGATATCTTTTCCGCTGGTGAATATGTTGATGTAACAGGTGTTTCTAAAGGTAAGGGTTACCAAGGAGCAATTGTACGTAATAACCAACACTTAGGACCAGCATCTCACGGGTCAGGTCATCACCGTGGATTAGGATCATTGGCTACTATTGGTAGGAATAATGGTGTAATTAACAAAGGACGTGCTATGGCAGGTCATGAAGGTTGTTATACAACTACAAACCAAAAATTGGAAGTCGTAAAAATTGATTTAGACAACAATTGTATTTTAATTAAGGGTAATATTCCTGGACCTAAAAAAGGGTTAGTTGTTATTAAATCAACTGTAAAAAGAACTAAAACAACACAAGCTAAAGAATTGATTAGCTATGCTAAGGAGGATTAATCGATGCCAAATTTAGATATTTTAAATCTTGAAGGTAGTAAAGTTGGTACGATTGAACTTGCAAAAGAAGTGTTCGGAATCGAACCAAATCAACAAGTAATTTTTGATGCTGTTGTTATGCAACAAGCTTCATTACGTCAAGGAACTCATGATGTTAAAAATCGTCGTGAAGTTAGAGGCGGTGGTAGAAAACCTTATAGACAAAAAGGTACAGGTCGTGCTCGTCAAGGGTCAATCGTTTCTCCACAATTCCGTGGCGGTGGGGTAGTTTTCGGACCAACTCCTAGAAGCTATGCATATAAATTAAACCGTAAAGTTCGTCGTTTAGCTTTAAAATCTGTTTTATCAGAAAAAGTATTAGAAAATAGTATGATCGTTGTTAACGATATTAAATTTGAAACTGCTAGTACTAAGACATTCATTAAGGTAATGAATAGTTTAGAAGTTTTAGATAAGAAAACAATTTTTGTGGTTAGTTATGATAATGATTTTGATTATGCATGGTTATCTGCGAGAAATTTAAGAAACGTTTTATTCTTAACTGTTGATGATTTAAATACATATGACATTGTTAATGCAGACAATATCGTATTTACTGAAGCAGCTGTTAAAGAAACAATGGAGGTATTTGCATAATGTCAAACTCTAGAGATATTATCATTAGACCATTGATTACTGAAAAATCAATGAAATTCTATGATGCAGAAAATAAAGTGACTTTCGTTGTTGCTAAAACTGCTAATAAAACTAATGTAAAACAAGCGGTTGAAGAAATTTTCAAAGTTAAAGTTGAAAGTGTTAATATTGTTAACTGCAAGCCAAAAACTAAAAGAGTTGGTAAGTACACTGGTACTACTAGCGCAGTAAAAAAGGCTATTGTTAAAGTAGCTGCTGGTCAAGATATTAAAATCTTTGACTAATTAATGTTGGAAGAAAAAAATATTTCCAAGGAAAGACAGGAGGAAAAATAAATGGCAATTAAGAATTATAAGCCAACGACACCAGGACGTCGTGGTATGACTTCATTAGTTTTTGATGAAATTACTACTAATAAACCTGAAAAGTCTTTAACTATCTCTTTTAGTAAGACTGGTGGACGTAACAATAACGGACGTATTACTACTCGCCATATTGGTGGTGGTCATAAACGTTTATACCGTATTATTGATTTCAAAAGAAACAAAGACGATATTGTTGCTAGAGTAGCAACAATTGAATACGATCCAAATAGAAGTGCAAATATTGCATTATTGAACTATGCGGATGGTGAAAAAAGATATATTCTAGCTCCTAAAGGTTTAGAAGTAGGACAAGAAATTATTTCTGGTATTAAAACAGATATCAAAGTTGGTAACTGTTGTGAATTACAAAATATGCCTGAAGGTACTACAGTTCACAATCTTGAATTAAAACCTGGTAAGGGTGGACAATTAGCAAGATCTGCTGGTGTTAGTGCTCAAATTTTAGGGGTTGAAGGACGTTATGCAATCGTTCGTTTAGCTTCTGGAGAAGTTAGAAAAATTTTAGGTGTTTGCCGTGCAACTATTGGTGTTGTTGGTAACGCTGACCATAGTTTGGTTAATATTGGTAAAGCTGGTCGTAACCGTTGGAAAGGTATTAAACCTACTGTTAGAGGTAGTGTTATGAACCCTAACGATCACCCTCATGGTGGTGGTGAAGGTCGTACTCCAATTGGACGTAAGTCACCAATGACTCCTTGGGGTAAAAAAGCTATGGGTGTTAAAACTCGTGATAATAAGAAGGCATCTACTAAGTTAATCGTACGTAGACGCAACGCTAAATAGGGAAGGAGGTTCTTAAGATATGAGTAGAAGTTTAAAAAAAGGTCCATTTATTGATGAACATTTAATGAAAAAAGTTGAGGCTTTAAACGCTAGTGGCAAACACGAAGTTATTAAAACTTGGTCGCGTCGTTCAACTATCTTCCCAGACTTTATAGAACACACTTTCGCTGTTTATAACGGTAAAGAGCATGTTCCTGTTTATGTAACAGAAGATATGGTTGGTCATAAGTTAGGTGAATTCGTTCCGACTCGTCGTTTTGGCGGTCATGGTGACGATAAGAAATCTGGAAAGTAGAGCAAGGAGGATATAATGGAAGTTAAAGCACAAGCAAAAACAGTTCGTCTTTCTCCTCGTAAAGCACGTCTAGTTTTAGACCTAATTAGAGGTAAAGATGTAAAAGAAGCTGCGGGAATTTTAAAATTTACTCCAAATTATGCAGCTGAAGTTATTAGTAAAGTATTAAAGTCTGCTGTTGCTAACGCAACTAATAATCATGAATTAAATGAAGCGTTATTATATGTTAAAGTATGTTATGCCGATGAAGGTGTTACATTAAAACGTTTCAGAGCTAGAGCTAAAGGTAATGCGGCTCCAATTATGAAACGTACAAGCCACGTTACAATTGTGGTAGCAGAAAGATAAGGAGGTCAAGAACATGGGTCAAAAAGTTAGTCCAATAGGAATGCGTGTTGGTGTAATTAGAGATTGGGAATCTAAATGGTTTGCTGAAAAAGATTATGCTGATTTGTTATTAGAAGATGTTAAAATCCGTGAATTCGTTGACAAAGAACTTAAAGCTGCTGCTGTGGCAAGAGTAGAAATTCAACGTGTTAAAAATCACGTAAATATCAGTCTTTTCACTGCTACTCCAGGTGTTATTGTTGGGGTTAATGGAGAAACTGTTACTAATTTAACTAAGAAATTAACTAAATTATGTGGTGGTAAGGAAATCAAATTAAATGTTGTTGAACTTGCTAATCCTGATTTAAGTGCTGTTTTAGTTGCTAGAAATATTGCTAGTCAATTAGAAGCGCGTGCTTCATTTAGAACTGTTCAAAAGAAAGCTATTCAAAGAACAATGAGATCTGGAGCTAAAGGTATTAAGACTATGGTATCAGGTCGTTTAGGTGGTGCTGATATTGCTAGAAGTGAAGGATATTCAGAAGGTATCGTTCCTCTACATACATTAAGATCAGATATCGATTATGCATGGGTTGAAGCTCATACTACTTATGGTCGTTTAGGGGTTAAAGTATGGATTTGCCGTGGTGAAGTATTAAATGGCGAAACTGTTAAAGATCCTGAAGCTCCTAAGTTTGCTCCAAGAGATAATCGTAATCGTCGTCCTAAAAATGATCGTCGTAACAATAATAGAAACAATGCTAAGACAAGCAATGCAGAACAAGGAGGTAATTAATTTATGTTAATGCCTAAGAGAACTAAATACCGTCGTCCTCATCGTTTGAGTTATGAAGGGCGTTCAAAAGCTGGTCGTGAAGTAACATATGGTGAGTACGGATTAGTTGCTGAAAGTGGAGATTACGTAAGTAATAGACAAATTGAAGCGGCTCGTATCGCGATGACTCGTTATATGAAACGTGGTGGTCAAGTTTGGATCAAGATTTTCCCTCACATGGCTATTACAAGAAAACCATTAGAAGTACGTATGGGTAGTGGTAAGGGTGCTCCTGATGGATGGGTAGCTGTTGTTCAAGCTGGCCGTGTTATGTTTGAAATCGCTGGTGTAAGCGAAGAAATCGCTCGTGAAGCTTTCCGTCTTGCATCGCACAAATTACCAGTAAAAACAAAATTTGTACGTAAAGGAGAAGTAGAATAATGAATGCAAAAGAAATCAGAGAAATGAGTAATGCAGAATTAGAAAAAGAGATTTCTACATTAAAAGAAGAATTATTTACATTACGTTTTCAACAAGCTACAGGTTCATTAGAAAATACTGCTCGTTTACGTACTGTTAAAAAAACTATCGCTAGAATCAAAACAATCTTAACTGAACGTTTAACTAGTGAAAAACAATAAGGAGGTAAAAGATGGAAAGATCAGCTCGTAAGATTTATCGTGGTACTGTTGTATCAGATAAAATGGATAAAACAATTACAGTAATGGTGTCAACATCAAAAAGACATCCTTTATATGAAAAACGTGTTAAGTATTCTAAGAAATTCACTGCTCATGACGAAAATAATGAAGCGAAAATTGGTGATGTAGTAGAAATTATGGAAACACGTCCATTATCTGCAACTAAACGTTTTCGTTTAATTAAAGTTGTAGAAAAAGCAGTAGTGCTTTAGTTCGCAGAAAGGAAACTTTAAACTATGATTCAAAATGAAACTAGATGTAAAGTAGCTGACAATACTGGAGCTAAAGAGGTTCTAGTAATCCGTTGCTTGGGTGGTTCTGTAAGAAAATGCGCAAGTGTTGGTGATATTGTTGTAGTTACAGTAAAACAAGCTACTACAGGTGGTAGCGTTAAAAAAGGTGATGTATGTAAAGCAGTTGTGGTTCGTACTACTTATCCAGTACGTCGTGACACTGGGACTTATATTCGATTTGATGACAATGCAGTTGTTATCTTAAAAGATGATAATTCTCCTAAGGGTACACGTATTTTCGGACCAGTTGCTCGTGAACTTCGTGAAAAAGACTTCATGAAAATTGTGTCTTTAGCACCTGAAGTATTATAAGGAGGAAATGGTGATGAAACTTAAAAAAGGCGATAGCGTAAAAGTAATCACAGGTTCTTACAAAGGAACTATTGGTAATATTACAAAAGTTTTTCCTTCTACTAATCAAGTAATCGTTGAAGGGGTTAATATTGTTAAAAAACATTTGAAACCTAGTCAAGGTAACCCAGATGGTGGAATGATTGAAAAAGAAATGCCAATCAATGCTTCTAATGTAATGGCTTATGATGCCAAAGCAAAAAAACCTAGTCGTGTTGGTTATAAAGAAGAAAAAGGTAAGAAAGTGCGTTATTACAAGAAGAGTAATACCGTTATTAAAGAGGGAGGTAAATAATGAATAGACTACAAGAAAAATATACGACTACAGTTGTTAAAGAATTGTGTCAAAAATTCAATTATACTTCTATTATGCAAGCACCAAAAATTACTAAAATTGTAATTAATATGGGTGTAGGTGAAGCAATTTCTAATGCTAAAGCGTTAGAAGATGCAGTTAGTGAATTAACATTAATTAGTGGTCAAAAACCAGTTGTTACAAAGGCTAAAAAATCAATTGCCAACTTCAAATTAAGAGAAGGTATGGAAATTGGTTGTAAAGTTACTTTACGTGGTGAAAAGATGTACGAATTTTTAGATAAATTAGTATCTATTTCATTGCCACGTGTTAGAGACTTCCGCGGAGTTTCTAAAACAGCTTTTGATGGACGTGGTAACTATACTTTAGGGATTAAAGAACAAATCATTTTCCCTGAAATCAATTTTGATAAAGTGCAAAAAGTTCGTGGTATGGATATTGTAATTGTTACAACAGCTAGAACTAACGAAGAAGGAGAAGCATTATTGGCATCAATGGGTATGCCATTTGCTAAATAGGAGGGACTAAATTAATGGCAAAAACTGCAATGAAAATTAAGGCACAACGCCCTTCAAAATTTAAAGTTCGTGAATATACAAGATGTGAACGTTGCGGACGTCCACATAGTGTGTTACGTAAATACAAATTATGTCGTATTTGCTTCAGAGAATTAGCTTATAAAGGCCAAATTCCTGGAGTTAAAAAGGCTAGTTGGTAGGAATAGGAGGTAGAACAAATGAGTATGACTGATCCAATTGCGGATATGCTTACTAGAATCCGTAATGCTAATCAACAACATCATGAAAATGTTAGTATTCCTTGTAGTAAGGAAAAAGTTGAAATAGCTCGTATCCTTAAAGAAGAAGGATATATCACTAATTATGCTGTTGAAGGTGATATCAAGAAAAATATCGTTGTTGAATTAAAATATAAGGCTAACAATGATCGTGTAATCACAAATATCAAACGTATTTCTAAACCAGGTTTAAGAGTTTATGCTAATGTAGACCAATTACCTCGAGTTTTAAATGGTTTAGGTATTGCGATTATTTCTACTTCTAATGGTATTATGACTGACAAAGCTGCAAGAAGCAAAAAAGTAGGCGGCGAAGTAATAGCTTACGTTTGGTAGGAGGAAAATAGATGTCACGTATCGGTAATAAAGCGATTACCATTGCTGATGGTGTTGAAGTTATAGTAAACGCAGGCAATGAAGTGAGTGTTAAGGGTCCTAAAGGACAACTTTCACAAAAATTCAATGAAGAATTAAAAATAAGTATTGAAGATGGAATCTTAACGGTTGCAAGACCTAATGAAACTAAACAAATGAAGCAATTACATGGTACAACTCGTGCCTTAATTAATAACATGGTTGTTGGTGTTCATGAAGGGTTCAAAAAGGAACTTGAAATTGTTGGTATCGGTTACCGTGCTGCAATGGAAGGTGATAAATTAAAATTACAAATAGGTTACTCTCATCCAGTATTGTTTGAAGTAGAAAAAGGTTTGACTGTGTCATGCCCTAATACTACTACTGTTGTGGTTGAAGGTATTGATAAACAACGTGTTGGTGAATTTGCAGCGAATGTTAGAGCTACTAGAAAACCAGAACCATATAAAGGTAAAGGTATTCGCTACAAAGGGGAACTTGTACGCCGTAAAGAAGGTAAAACGGCTGGTAAGAAATAGTGGGAAAGGAGATATAAAATTATGGCTAAAATTGTTTCAAAAAATGATGAAAGATTACGTAGACATGCGCGTATTCGTCGTAAGATTAGTGGTACTCCAACATGCCCACGTTTAAATGTTTTCCGTTCTAATATGCATATTCATGCACAAATTATTGATGATGTAAATGGTAAGACATTAGTAAGCGCAAGCAGTGTTTCTTTAAAACTTGAAAACGGTGGAAACATTGAAGCAGCAAAAAAAGTTGGTGAAGAAGTAGCTAGATTAGCTTTAGCTGCTAATATTGATACTGTTGTTTATGATCGTGGAGGTTATGTTTACCATGGTCGTGTTAAAGCTTTAGCTGAAGCTGCAAGAGCAGCCGGCTTAAAATTCTAGGAGGGCTTATAGAGAATGGAACGTAAACCAAGAAGAAATGATCGTGAACGTGAAAAAGAATTTGAAGAACGTGTCGTAACCATTAATCGTGTAACTAAAGTTGTTAAAGGTGGTAGAAGATTCCGCTTTTCAGCATTAGTTGTTGTTGGTGATAAAAAAGGACGTGTAGGTTTTGGTACAGGAAAAGCAAATGAAGTGCCTGATGCAATCAAAAAAGCTATTGAAAGTGCTAAAAAGAATTTAACAATTGTACCAATTGTTAATGGAACTACAATTCCTCATAAAGTTGTTGGTACATATGGAGCTGGTGAAGTAGTATTAGTTCCTGCTAGTGAAGGTACTGGTATCATCGCTGGTGGTGCAGTACGTGCTGTATTAGAATTAGCTGGTATGCAAGATATTTTATCTAAATGTATCGGTTCTCGTACACCTATTAACATGGTTCGTGCAACTGTTTCAGGTCTACAATCTTTGCAAACACTTGATAGTGTTGCTAAAGCGCGTGGAATTAAACCTGAAGATGTGCGATAGGAAGGAGAGAATATATGAAACTACATGAAATGAGTTATACTGAAGGATCTCGTACTAAAGAAACAAAAAGACTTGGTAGAGGTCATGGTAGTGGACAAGGTAAAACTGCTGGTAAAGGTCATAAAGGACAAAACGCTAGAAGTGGCGGTGGTGTTCGTTTAGGTTTTGAAGGTGGTCAAACTCCATTATTCCGTCGTTTACCAAAACGCGGTTTCACAAACTTCACAAGAAAAGAATATGCAATTGTAAACTTAGGTCAATTAAATCAATTTAGAGCTGGTTCAATTGTTGATGCTGCTAAATTAAAAGAAGCAGGATTAATTAAAAAAGAATTAAGTGGTATTAAAGTATTAGCTAAAGGTGAATTAGAAAAAAAATTAACAGTTAAAGCATCTAAATTCTCTGCAGCTGCTAAAGAAGCTATTGAAAAAGCAGGCGGAAAAATAGAGGAAATCTAATATGTTGAATAAGCTAAAAGACTTGTTCAAAAATAAAGATATTCGTAATAGAATTTTATTTACTTTAGCTATGATGTTAATCTATCGTTTAGGAGCAGCTATTCCTGTTCCTAAGGTAGATACCAACGTATTAATGGCTTCATTAAATGACAATTCATTATTATCGATGATGAACATGTTAGGTGGGGGAGCTTTAGAAAGATTTTCAATATTTGCAATGGGTGTTGGACCATATATCACCGCTTCAATTGTTATTCAATTGTTAGCTATGGATGTAATCCCATCATTAACTGAAATGGCAAAATCAGGTGCTACTGGTCGTCAACAAATGGATAAAATTACTCGTTACTTAGGAGTGATTTTGGCTTTTGTTCAAGCTGGTACAATGACTTATGCTTTTGATGTTAGTTATGGTATACTATCAACATCAAATATTGCTACATATTTGTATATTGCAACTGTCTTAACGGCGGGTACAATGTTCCTTATGTGGTTAGGTGATCGTATTACAACTAAAGGTGTAGGTAATGGTGTATCAATGATTATCTTTGCCGGCATTTTATCAAATATCCCTTGGAATTTCCTTCAAGTGTTCAATACTTTAGTTGATACAAGTGATTCTAGCACAACATTTAACGGTATGTTAGGTTTTATTGGTTATTGCTTAATGTTCTTATTTATTATTTTGTTAGTTATTTTTATGAACAATGCTGTTCGAAAAATACCTATTCAATATACTTCTAGTTCTTTAGCTAAAGGACGTAAAGACATTAACTATTTGCCTTTAAAAATTAATAGTGCGTCAGTTATTCCGGTTATTTTTGCTAGTGCAATTATGACAGCTCCAATCACTATTTTGAGTTTTTTCCCGCAAACGGAATTCAGTAAAACTTTGTCAAGTGTTTTAAGTTTTAGTAGTATTTCGGGTTTAGCTATCTATTTGGCTTTAATTGTAATGTTTACATATTTTTATACAGGATTACAAGTTGATCCTGAAAAAATAGCTGAAAATTTAGGTAAAAACGGTACTTATATTCCGGGTATTCGACCTGGTAAAGAAACAAAAGAATATATTCATAAAGTTTTATATCGCATCACGACATTAGGTGCTATGTTTTTAGCATTTATTGCTTTATTACCATATGTAATCCCAATGATTACTAAGTTGCCAGCTTCGTTTGGTTTAGGTGGTACTGGGATTATTATCGTAGTAGGTGTTGCTAGTGAAACTATGAAAGATTTAATGGGTCGTTTGACTCAAAAATCATATAAAGGATTTTCTAGAAACTAGGTGAACAGATGAATTTATTGATTATGGGCGCTGCTGGTGCCGGTAAGGGAACACAAGCAGAGAAAATAGTTAAAAAATATAAATTAGCACATATCTCTACTGGAGATATGCTTCGAAAAGAAATTGCTAATAATACAGTATTAGGTGTTAAAGCAAAAGAATATATCGATGGTGGACATTTAGTTCCCGATGATGTTGTAATCGGTATGGTTAAGAATCGTCTTAATGAAAAAGATTGCGATAATGGTTTTTTATTAGATGGCTTTCCTAGAACTTTACAACAGGCCCAATCTTTTGCTATAATATTAGATGGGTTAGGCAAAAAAGTTACCCATGTTATTAATCTTGAAGTTGATTTCGATATTTTGACTGAAAGAATAACAGGCAGACGTATTTGTCCTAGCTGTAAGAGTATTTATCATATTACAGCGAAACCTAGTAAGGTTGCTGGTATTTGTGATAATTGCCAAACTGAGTTAATTCAAAGAAGTGATGACACTAAAGAAGAGCTTGCTATTCGTTTAGCTGAATATCACAAATTAACTGAGCCGGTTTTAGATTATTATCGTAATCTAAACTTAGTAAGTAATATTAACTCTTCTCAAGAAGTAGATAAGGTCTTTGCGGACATTGTTAATCTTTTAGGGGATAGTCATGATTAATATTAAGTCAACCCGGGAAATTGAGATTATGCGTAAAGCTGGTTATATTACTGCTTTAGCCCTAGATGCGGTTGAAAAGGAAGTTAAACCAGGAGTAACTACAAAACATTTAGATGAAGTAGCACATAAAATCATTGTTGAAAATGGTGCTACTCCATCTTTTAAAGGTTATGGTGGTTTTCCGGCAACAGTTTGCGCTAGTCCAAATAATGTCTTAGTCCATGGTTTCCCTAACGGAAACAAGTTACAAGAAGGTGACATTATTAGTATTGATTGCGGAGCTTGTTATCAAGGCTATCACGGAGATAGCGCGCGAACTTTTGCGGTTGGCAAAGTAAGCGATGAAGCGATGCGATTAATGGAAGTTACCAAGAATGCTTTATATCATGGGTTATCTTTTGTGAAGCCAGGCAATCACTTAGGTGATGTTTGTCATGCAATTGGATCTTATGTTGAAAGTCATGGATATTCAGTACCAAGGGATTATACAGGTCATGGAGTTGGTAGTAAACTACATGAAGATCCGGTTATTCCTAATTATGGAATTGCAGGAACAGGACCAATTTTAAAAGTTGGTATGACTTTGGCAATTGAACCAATGGTTTTCGCTGGAAAGCGTGAAACAAAAACATTGAAAGATGGATGGACAGTAGTTTCAAGAGATGGATCTCTTGCGGCTCATTTTGAACATTCAGTTGTAATTACTAATGAAGGATTTGAAATACTTACTACTACACAAGGCAAGGAGGATAATTAATGGGAAAACAAGACGTTATTGAAATTGATGGTATTGTGGAAGATACTCTTCCAAATGCTATGTTTAAGGTGAAGCTACAAAATGGACATGTTATCTTGGCTCACGTTTCTGGCAAAATCCGTATGCACTACATTCGTATTTTACCAGGTGATCGTGTCACTGTAGAAATTTCACCGTATGATTTAACACGTGGGCGTATTACATTTAGACATAAATAGTCTTAGGAGGGACACATACATGAAAGTAAGACCATCAGTCAAACCAATCTGTGACAAGTGCCAAATCATCAAGCGTAAGGGTCGCGTGATGGTAATTTGTGAAAACCCTAAACACAAACAAAGACAAGGTAACTAGGAGGATAAGCAAAATATGGCTCGTATTGCTGGAATCGATATTCCGCGTAACAAACGTGTAGTAATATCATTAACTTATATCTACGGAATTGGTTTACCAACTGCTAAAAAGATTTTAGCTGATAATAACATTTCTGAAGATATTAGAGTTCAAGATTTAACAGAAGATCAATTAAATGCGATTCGTAAATCAATCGATGTAATCAAAGTCGAAGGTGATTTACGTAGAGAAGTTCAATTAAGTATTAAAAGACTAATGGAAATTGGTAGTTTTAGAGGTTCTAGACATCGTAAAGGATTACCTGTACGTGGTCAACGTTCTAAAACAAATGCTCGCACGCGTAAAGGACCTCGTCGTGCTGTAGCAGGTAAGAAGAAATAGGAGGATAATATGGCAAAGGTAACTAAGAAGACTGCGACTCGTAAAAGACGTGTTCGTAAGAATATAGCAAAAGGTGTTGCACATATTCATTCAACATTCAATAATACAATTGTTACTATTACAGATGAAAATGGTAATGCAATTGCTTGGTCAAGTGCTGGTGCATTAGGTTATAAAGGTTCACGTAAATCTACACCATTTGCTGCACAAATGTGCGCAGAAGCAGCTGGTAAAGCCGCAATTGATCATGGTATGAAATCAGTAGAAGTAAATGTTAAAGGACCAGGGCCTGGTAGAGAAGCAGCTGTAAGATCATTACAAGTTGCAGGATTAGAAATTACAGTTATTAATGATGTAACTCCAATCCCTCATAACGGGTGCCGCCCACCAAAAAGACCTCGTGGTTAATATATTATAAAAGGAGGATGTGCTAGTGGAAAAATTTGAAACATTCGAATTTGTACAAGTTGAAGAAAATTTAGATAGTAATTACGGAAAGTTTGTTGCGGAACCTTTGGAAAGAGGATTTGCAAGAACTATTGGTAATGCATTAAGAAGAGTACTACTATCCTCATTACCTGGCGGTGCAGTATTTTCTATTGAAATGTTAGGTGTTAGTCATGAATTTACACCAATTCCTTCAGTAGAAGAAGATGTATCTGCAATGATTTTAAATATTAAAGATTTAATTTTAAATATCGATACTGGTGAACCAGTGAAATTGCATATCTCAGAAGTTGGTCCGAAAGAGGTGACTGCTGCAGATATTCAATTGCCTGCTGGCGTAGAAATCGTTAATGAAGATTTAGTTATTGCTCACATTGCTGAGGGTGGTAAATTAGATGTAACTTTAAATGCGGCTAATTGCCGTGGTTATGTTAGCTCAAATATTAATAAGCAAATTTACAAAAATGCAGGTTTTGATATCAATAGTGTTTATACAGATTCTATTGGTACACCAGTATTAAATGTTGCTTATGATGTTGAAGTTGATCCAACTAGAATTGGTGCTAAACGTGTTTATGAACGTTTAACTATGGAAGTTACTACTAATGGATCTATTACTCCAAGTAATGCTTTAGCTTTAGCTGCAAAAATATTAAGAGATCATTTAGACAAATTCACAGTTATTTTTAATGGAGTTAAAGATAACGATAGTGTAATTGATCAAAAATCGTCTGATAATACTAATAGTACTTTAGTTAAATCAATTGAAGATTTAGACTTATCAGTGCGTTCATTTAATTGTTTAAAACGTGGTGGAATTCAAACTGTAGAAGAACTAACTAAGAAAACAGAAGATGAAATGATGCGTTTTAGAAATCTTGGTAAGAAATCGTTAAAAGAAGTTCAAGACAAGATGCAAGAATTAGGTTTAAGTTTTAAAAATAACGGGTAAGTGGAGGACTAAATATGTGGAATCGTAAATTAGGACGTGATGCTAGTCACCGTAAAGCTTTATTAAGAAATATGGCAACAAGTGTTATCCAATTTGGTGAAATTGAAACAACTGAAATGAAAGCTAAAGAATTACGTAGCGTCGTTGATGAATTGATCACTTTGGGTAAAAGAAATGACTTACATGCTCGTCGTCAAGCAGCTGCATTCGTTCGTGATGTAGTTGTTAATAAAGAAACTGGTCAAACAGCATTACAAAAATTATTTAATGATATTGCTCCTAAATATCAAGATCGTAAAGGCGGATATACAACAATTGTAAAAACTTATGTTCGTCGTGGCGATGGAGCACCAATGGCAATCATTAAATTAGTATAATTAAAAAGACCTTAAAGGTCTTTTTTTCAAAGGTAATCATGAAGAATATACAAGACATAAAGAAGTATGGAATTGAGAATAAAGTTCCTATAATTTTAGATGATGGGTTAGATTTTTTAATAAATGTTATTAAAGATAATAGTGTTAAGAATATTTTGGAAGTAGGGACTGCCATTGGCTACAGCAGTATTAATATGGCTTTATTAGGAAAAGATATATCTATTGACACCTTAGAATATAATGAAGAAATGTATAATATTGCTTTAAATAATATCAAAGATTTTCATTTGGAAGGTCAAATTAATGTTCATTTCGGTGATGCTTGTTTATATGAATGTCAAAGGAATTATGACCTAATATTTATTGATGGCGCAAAGGCAAAATATCAATTATTTTTCAATCGTTTTATACCTTTTCTTGTCGATGAAGGAATTGTAGTGGTGGATAATATTGATTTTCATGGACTATGTAATGATATCGAAAGTGTCAGTTCTCGTCGTTTAAGAGCGATGTTACGCAAACTAAATTCGTTCAAAAATGAGATTTTAGAAAATCAAAGTTATATTTGTGAATATTTTGATGTTGCAGATGGGATATTTGTAATAAAAAAGGTGAAAAATAATTAATTATTTGGTATTATATCTATAGAGGTGAATCATATGAATAAATTTATCAAGGCTGCATTGCTTGCTTCTGTTGCCGCTGGAGCTTATGCAATAATAAAAAAGAAAAAAGAAGAATTAGAACAAGAAAAAGTGTTTCATGACATTGAAGAAGAAGAAAATATTGAACGTAATTTAGAACAAGATTATACAGAAGATTGTTGTTGTGGTAATACCGATGATGAATCGACTTGTTGTGTTAATGAGGAAAAATCAGAAGAATCAGCTTGTTGTGTTAGTGAGGAAAAATCAGAAGAACCAGCTTGTTGTGTTAGTGAAGAAAAATCTGAAGAGCCAGCTTGTTGTGAAGAAGTGGCAGAAGATAATAATGAAGATTGCGACGAACAAAAATTAGATAATGAAGAAATTGTTGGAAAAGTAGATGATATTTCACAAGAAAATGCAAGTATAAATCAAGAACTTCGTGATGGAGAATTTAGTTTATATGATGAAGAAGAAATCGCTGAGAACAATAATGATGTTGTTAGTGAAGATATCCCTACTAGTGACAATGGTGATGATACTGCAAGTCCAGAAGATGAATTTTATCAAAGATTATTTAATCAAGTAAAAGACACTACAACTTTTGACGAATCAGTGGAAATCGCGAAAGTTATTCAAAAGATTAAGGTTCCGAATTTGTCTACTTTGAGAAATATAACTAGTATTTTTGAAGAACTAGAATTTCAAGTGGAATCTGATGAAGAGAAATTAGTGTTGTTATCTGCAAAGTCTACAAATAATACTATTTATGATGTTGTAGATTGTATTATGGAAGTAATCGAAATCGTTGATGATAATGATTGCGATTATTTAGGTTACATTATTAAATAAAAAAAGAAGTTATTCTTACGAATAACTTTTTAGTTGGAGAGATTATGAACGTTATAGAGGTTAAGAATTTATCGTTTAATTATGATAATACAAAAACAATTTTAGATGATATTTCATTCGATATAAAAAAGAATGATTATGTTACTATTATTGGACACAATGGTAGTGGTAAATCAACGATTGCCAAATTGTTAATTGGTATCTTAGAGAAGAAAAAAGGAACGATTAAAATTGGCGGGTTGGAATTAATTGATAAAAACATAGACGAAATAAGACAATTAATAGGCATAGTTTTTCAAAATCCTGACAATCAATTTATTGGCTCTACTGTCAAAGAAGATATAGCTTTTGGTTTAGAAAACAGGCAGGTGCCTACTTCAGAAATGCAACCAATAATCGATAAGTATGCTAAGTTAGTAAATATGACAGATTTTTTAGATAGTGAACCAACCAAGCTAAGTGGCGGTCAAAAACAACGAGTTGCTATTGCCACTGTTCTAGCGATGAATCCTGAAATCCTTATTTTTGATGAAGCATATGCTATGTTAGACCCTTTAGGGAAAAAAGATATTATTGCATTAATAAATCAATTGCATGAAGAACAAAATAAAACGGTTATTTCGATTACTCATGACATGGATGAGGTAGCGAATAGTGATTTCACTATTGTCTTAAATGATGGTAAAATAGTTATGGCTGATAAGCCGGAAGTAGTATTACAGAATGTAGATCTGTTGAAGAGTATTCGATTAGATACTTGTTTTAGTTATAAAGTGAGTGAACAGTTGAACATTAATAAGCAGTATAAGATGGAAGGGTTAGTAGATGAGTTATGTCAATTAATTTTGAAAAAGTAAATTTTGAATATGCGCCAAATACCGTTTTCTCTTATGTCGCCTTAAAAGATGTCGATTTAAGTATTGAAGAAGGTAGTTTTAGTGCTATTGTGGGTGTTACCGGAAGTGGTAAAAGTACATTAGTACAACATCTAAATGCTTTATTGTTGCCTACTAGTGGAAAACTACGAGTTTTGGAACATGAGATAATTGCGAATGAAAAATTCAAGAATAAAAAAAGCTTGCGACAAAAGGTAGGCTTGGTTTTTCAGTTCCCGGAATATCAATTGTTTGAAGAGACTATTATAAAAGATGTTGCATTTGGTCCAAAAAATTTTAAAGTTAGTGATGAAAAATCTTTGGAATATGCGAAAAGAGCTTTAGATGTAGTTGGTATTGATGAGAGTTATTATGAAAAGTCGGTCCTAGATATATCGGGTGGCCAAAAACGACGAGTTGCGATTGCTGGAGTGTTAGCTATTAATCCGGATGTTATCGTTTTAGATGAGCCTACTGCGGGTTTAGACCCTTCTGGGGCGATTAAAATGATGGAGTTATTTAAAAAACTAAATAAAGAATACAATAAGACGATTATTTTAGTAACTCATGATTATGAACACGTTTTAAATTATTGTGATGAAGTTATTGTCATGAGTGATGGAAAAGTAATTAATAAAAATAATGTTAAGGATTTTTTTGCGGATCGTGAATTATTGGAGTCTTTAAATATTAAGACGCCTAATGTCATTTCTTTACAATATCAATTAAGTGATCGAGGTGTAATTTTACCACAATTATATTATGATATGCCTAGCTTAATTAAAGGATTAAAAAGGGTGATTAATCATGAATGATTTAGTTTTTGGTCGATATATTCCTCTTGATTCTTTGATTCATAAAATTGATCCAAGAACTAAGATAATTGCTTTATTGTTTTTATTGGTTATGATATTTTTACCGATTGGTTATTGGGGTTATGCCATTATTGGTACTTTTTTACTATGTGTAATTTTAATTAGCAAAGTAGATATTAAGATTATTGTTAAGGGTTTAAAACCAATGATGATGATGTTGGTATTTTTATTAGTAATTAATGTTTTAATTTATAAAGATGGTTATGTATTATTAGATATTTTAGGTTTTAAAATATATTCAAAAGCGGTATATCAAACTTTATTTATTGCGTTTCGTTTAGTTTTGATGATTACAACTACAACTATTTTAACTAGTACGACTAAGCCTTTGGATTTAACTTTAGGATTAGAAAAATTGTTGTTACCATTGAAGAGAGTTAATTTTCCGACACATGAAATAGCAATGATTATTAGTATTGCTTTGCGTTTCATTCCGACATTGATTGAACAAACGCAAAAAATAATGAAAGCACAACAATCAAGAGGTGTGGACTTAGAAGAAGGAAGTTTTAAAGAAAAAATTAATGCAATTTTGTCATTAATTGTACCTTTGTTTATATGTGCTTTTCAAACTGCCGATGATTTAGCGATTGCGATGGAAGCTCGAGGCTATAATCCTAGTCGCCCAAGAACTAGTTATCGTGTGTTAAAGTTTAAAGTTATTGATGGCATATCAATTTTTATAATTCTTATTTTATTGGGATTATTAATATGGCTAATGAAATAATTAGATACTTTGTTAGTGTTAGTTATGATGGCACTAATTTTGCGGGATGGCAAAAACAAAAAGATAAGCGGAGCGTTCAGGGTGAAATAGAGAAAGTATTAAGTGATGTGCATACTTATCCGGTTTTAATATCGGGTAGTGGTAGAACTGATGCTCAAGTTCACGCGATTAGTCAAGTGTTCCATTTTGATAGTGAGTTGTTGAAAATAGAAAAGGATGTAAAAAAAGCATTGGATGGTTTATTGCCTACTGATATTGTTTGTAATTGGGTCAATAAGGTTGATAAAGATTATCATGCGCGATATGATTGTATTAGTAAAAAGTATCGTTATATTATTAATGATGGTTTATTTGATGTTTTTCGACGTAACTATGAGTGCTATGTTAAAAATACTTTAGATGTTGAATTAATTAAAGAAGCTAGTCTAATATTTGTTGGTGAACATGACTTTAGTGCACTTTGTACTAATCGAAAGAAAGAAAAAGAAAATCAAGTGCGGATAATTTATTCAATTACGGTAGATAGAAGTAGTGACGGCCGAATAGTCATTGACTTTTATGGGAATGGTTTTTTAAGACATATGGTTAGAATGATTGTACAAGTGTTGATTGAAGTTGGTTTGAAAAGAATTGATATTTGTAGGGCTAAAGCGATGTTGGATAGTAAAGATAAAGCAGCTTGTCAGTACAAGGCTGATGCAAAGGGTCTTTATTTAATGGAGGTGAATTATGATCAAGAGAAATAATTATCATTCTCATACTAGCCGTTGTAATCATGCGGTTGGGTTAGATGAAGATTATGTGTTAAGTGCGATTATGAATAATTTTGAAATTTATGGTTTTAGTGATCATAGTCCATGGCCACTACATGATAATGAAAATAATAATATCCGGATGAAGTTAGAGGAATTAGATGATTATATTAGTAGCGTTAGACAACTACAAGAAAAGTATGCTGGACAAATTACGATTTTATTAGGGTTAGAGTGTGAGTATTTCGAGGATCGTATGGAGTGGTTAAGAAATCTTAAAAAAGAAAAGGGACTAGATTATTTAGTTTTTGGTAATCATTTTCATAAGTATACTAATCGGGAAAGTTATATTGCGAATGTTAAAAGTGAGGATGCTTTAAAGAATTATTTGGATGATTCAATTAAGGGCTTAGAATCAGGTGTTTATGATGTATTTGCGCATCCAGATATTTATATGCGTAATTGTGGTTCATTTACTCCATATGCAAAGGAAGTTGCTTATCAGATATGTTTAAAGGCTAAAGAGTGCAATGTCCCTTTAGAGTTTAATATGGGGGGCTTTAGGGCTAATTTGAATTATCCTTGCGAGGATTTCTTTATGGTGGCGAGTGAAGTTGGTAATGAAGTTATTATTGGTGGTGATTATCATCATCCTTTAGATATGAATGACGAGCTTTTATATCATAAAGCTTTAGAATTGTTAATGAACTTAGATTGTAATATTATATACAAGTTAGATTTGAAGTAGATACTTTAAGCATATACTTAAATGTATATGCTTTTATTTTTATTATTTTTGGATGAGGAAAAAAATAATCATAAATATTACTAAAAGGTATTGCAAAAAAAATTATAAATGATACAATTTGATTAGTAATACAACATTAATGAAAGGACTGATTATCATGGACAAACTTTTTTCATATCCAAAAAATAATAAAGTACCTAGTGTTTTCGGGGTGGTTTGTCGCGAAGTAATTGATGTTGAATATCAAGGTTTTTTAATGGGAAGATAATGCGTTTGCGTTATCTTTTTTGTTATTTCATATAGGAGGTTAATATTATGGAAAACAACAATAAAGTATTTTGGGACAGTGCCGTTAGTGGTGATTTAGCAAAAGTTAGTGCAATGATTAAAGCTGGTGTTGATGTTAATTTGCGTAATGGTGAAGGTCGTACTGCATTAATGAGAACAGTTAAACGTGGTTATTATGATATTGCCAGTTTTTTAATTGATAATGGTGCAGATGTAAATGCTGTTGATAATAATAATAAAACAGCATTAATGGGTGCCGCAAAAAAAGGTGAATTGGATATTTGTCGTTTGTTAATTGCTTGTAAGGCAGATGTTAATACTAGAGATAGCAAAGGACGTACAGCTTTAATGAGAGCGTCTTTATTAGGGAATAGTGATATTGTTGATCTATTAATTATTAAAGGTGCTGAAGTTAATTTAAAGGATAATGAAGGTAGAAGTGCTTTATCCGAAGCGTGTGTGGCTTATAATCGTGATATTATTAAAAGTTTGTTACTAGCGAAAGCGGATATTAATGTTCAAGACAACCGTGGATGTACCGTATTAATGCGTGCTGCTTATACTGGCTATGTTGAATTAGTAACTTTCTTATTAGATAATGGCGCTGATAAGGAAATAGAAGATAATGAAGGTCGTAAAGCTATCCATTACGTTCGTAAAGAGAACTTAGATGATTTGAAAGGCATTTTGAAGTAGGTGAATGATATATGAAAGACTATTTTTCAAAAGATGTTAGAAATGTTGTAATGCTTGGTCATAGTGGTAGTGGAAAGACTAGCGTTATTGAATCAATGTTGTATTATACTAAAGCTACTGAGCGTTTTGGTAAAACTACGGAAGGTAGTAGTGTCTTAGATTTTGATGCCGAAGAAATTAAAAGAGGGATGACAATTTACACAACAATTGCTCCTGTTGAATGGAATGATAAGAAAATTAATTTTTTAGATACTCCGGGATATTTAGATTTTGAAGCAGAAACTCAAGCAGCTTTAGTTACGGCAGATAATGCTTTAATTGTAGTAAGTGCGAAAGACCAAGTTCAAAGTGGAACAATTAGAGCATTTAAAGAAGTTAGTAAAATTAAATTACCTACTATCTTCTTTATTAATAAAATAGATGAAGAAAATTCATCATTTGAAAAAACATATGAAGATTTAAGAAATAATTTTGGTAAGACAGTAATACCTTTTGAAGTGCCAATTTTGGAAAAAGGTAATGTTGTTGGTAGTGTAAATATTTTAAAGAAGAAATCTTGGTATTATGCAGATCTTACAACTCCAAAAGAAGTTCCTGCGGATATGGTTGATGTTGTAGATGAATATTATAGTCAAATCTGTGAATCGGTTGCAATGGGCGATGACGAATTGATGGAAAAATTCTTTAGCGGTGAAGAATTTGATGATCATGAATTAGCTAAGGGTTTAAGAATCGGAGTGCGCAGTGGTGAGATTAGACCAATATTCTGTGGTAGTGCTACTAATATGACAGGGATCACGCGTTTATTAGATTTAATTTGTGAGTACTTCCCTTCTTATGCTGAAAAGGGTACTGTTACTGCTTATGATGAAGAAGGGTTACCAGTAGAATTACATACTTCAGAAGAAGAAATTACCACAGCTTTCGTTTTTAAAACTATTGTAGATCCATTTGTTGGTAAGATTAATTATTTAAAAGTTACAAGTGGGGTATTATCAACTGACCAACAAATTTATAATGTTAATAAGGATAAAATGGAAAAGATTAATCAAATCTTTAGTATTCGTGGTAAACATCAATTAGCTGTTGGCAAATTATTTACTGGTGATATTGGCGCGATTGTTAAGTTACAATATACTGCGACTAATGATACTTTAACGGTTAAAGGAAAGAATATCCGTTTTAATCCTATTGAATTTGTTCAACCAATGTTATGTATCGCAGTATGGCCAAAGACTAAGAATGATGAAGATAAGTTGAGTGGTGGATTACAAAAACTTACAGAAGAGGATATGGCTTGCATCGTTATTAATCATCCAGAAACAAAGGAAACATTATTATATGGTGTTGGTGATCAACATATTGATGTTTTATTGAATAAATTAAAATCAAAATATAAAGTGGAGGTTACTACTTCTAAACCAAAAGTCCCTTATCATGAAACAATTAGGGCAACGGCAATTGGTGAAGGTCGCCATAAGAAACAATCCGGTGGTGCAGGGCAATTTGGGCATGTATTTGTTCGTTTTGAACCTTGTGATAGTGAAGAAATGATTTTTGATGAAGAAGTATTTGGTGGTGCAGTTCCTCGTCAATTCTTCCCTGCTGTTGAAGTTGGTTTAAGAGAATGTATGAATAAAGGATTGCTTGCAGGATACAAAATGGTTAATGTAAAAGCTGTTTTATATGATGGTAAATACCATGAAGTGGATTCAAAAGAAATCGCCTTTAAATCAGCTGCAAGATTGGCATTTAAGGATGGTATTCCTAAGGCTAAACCTGTTTTATTAGAGCCGATCTGGAAAGTGAGTGTTATTTGTCCAGAAGCATATACAGGTACTGTAGTTGGTGATTTTAACAAACGTCGTGGATTAATTATGGGTATGGATGCGATTGAAGATGAACAAATCATCACTGCCGAAGTTCCAATGGCAGAAATGATGACTTATGCGACAGAATTACGTTCATTTACGCAAGGACGAGCAAAATATATGACAGAATTTGTTCGTTATGATGTTGTTCCTCAACAAATTGCGGAAGTTATTATCAAGAATGCAGTTAGAGAACAAGAAGAAGAATAAATTAAAGGAGAACGAAAGTTCTCTTTTTCTTAATAATTGTGCTAAAATAGAAATATGAAAAAGATATATGTGTTTGGTGGTAGTAATATTGATATATTAGGTTTTAGTGATAATCAACTAATATATCAAGATTCTAATCGTGGAAAGATAAATATTAGTTATGGTGGAGTTGGCCGTAATATTGCGCAAAACATTGCCTCTTTAGGTGGATGTGTTTTTTTTGCAGGTGCTGTTGGGGATGATGAATTTGGTCGTCTTTTGATTGAACATAATATTCGACATCATATTAATTGTGATAATGTTTTAGTATTGAATGATAAACATACTTCGACTTATTTAGCTTTACATGATGATAATAAAGATATGAGTATCGCGATGTGTGATATGGATATATTAGAGAGTTTGCAGTCAGATTGTTTTGATCATTTATTGTTGGACATTAATGAAGATGATTATGTAGTTATTGATGGTAATTATTGTGGTGATTTGTTGGATAAGTTGATGAATTTACAGTGTAAGATAATTGTTGATCCTATTTCGGTTAATAAGGTGGAAAGGTTTGCTTCTTATTTGGGTAAAATTACAATTTTCAAACCTAATCGTATTGAAGCTGAGAAATTATGTCAATTTGCCTTAGTGGATAATGAGTCGTATGTTAGTGGGATTAAATATTTTTTGGCAAAAAATGTTGAGATAGTAATTATTAGTCTTGGTAAAGATGGTGTTATAATAAATAAAGGTAGTAAGATATTGCGTTATTATGCTAAGGCTGTGGATATGGTTAATGCAACGGGTGTAGGTGATAGTTTTGTGGCTTGTTTTACTTATTTTAATTATTTAGGTTTAGATATTGAAGAATGTGTGAAGAAAGCAATTATTGGAAGTATTATTACAGCACTAGACATTGATACATGTAGTAGTAGTCTTACTAGCGATAACATTAATTATTTATTACAAAGATATGAAATCAAGGAGGAAGTATTATGTATATTAGAATAAATGAAGAAGTATTAAAGGCCTTAAAAGATAATAAGCCGGTAGTAGCTTTGGAATCAACTATTATCTCTCATGGTATGCCTTATCCTAAAAATGTTGAAACAGCATTAAATGTGGAAAAAATTATTAGGGATAATGGGGCTATTCCCGCAACTATTGGTATTATTGATGGTGTTGGAGTTGTTGGAATGACTAGTGATGAAATTGAAGAATTTGGTAAAAGAAAAGGTATCGTGAAAGTTAGTAGACGCGATTTGCCGGTTGTTTTTGCGAAAAAATTGTGGGGAGCGACTACGGTTGCGACGACAATGATTTTTGCCCAAGAAGCAGGAATTGAAGTGTTTGTTACTGGTGGGATTGGAGGAGTACATCGCAATGCTCAAGAGACTTTTGATATTAGTGCAGACTTGCAAGAATTGGCGAATACTAATGTAACGGTAGTTTGTGCAGGAGCTAAGGCGATTTTGGATTTACCATTGACATTAGAATATTTAGAAACTTTTGGCGTTAGTGTTTTAGGTTATAAGAGTAAAAATCTGGCTTGTTTTTATAATGCGGACAGTGGTTTAAAATTGGATTACGAAATGGCTAATACAAAAGAAATTGCCGAAGTTATTAAGGCGAAACGTGATTTTGGGTTGAAAGGTGGAATTTTAATTTCTAACCCAATTAAAGCAGAAGATGAAATTATAAAAAAAGAAGTTATGGATATTGAAATTAATAAGGCATTAAAGCAAATGGAAGAATTGGGTATTAAGGGTAAAGATGCTACTCCATTTTTGTTAAAGACCATAACTGATAATACTAATGGTAATAGCTTAGATACCAATATTAAACTAGTATACAATAATGCGGTAGTAGGCGCTAATATAGCAAAGGATTATTGTGAGGTGAAAAATGTATAATAAATGTATAGATTTATTGAAAAGTAGAAACATTGATTTGATGGATATAGCGCAATGTGTTTATTTGTTACAGGAGAGTTATTTTGATGATTTATCTAT
Organism: Erysipelotrichaceae bacterium; assembly: GCA_049662565.1. Taxonomy (GTDB): domain Bacteria; phylum Bacillota_I; class Bacilli_A; order Erysipelotrichales; family Erysipelotrichaceae; genus JBATBW01. The sequence continues at coordinate 30,560 of JBATBW010000160.1, forward strand.
CGATTATTGTTTAGAAATAGTTAAAGACGTTATTGAAAAAAGAGAAGTCCAACATGCGATTATTACTGGTCTTAATTTGGATATAATGGCTGATGAAAATATGATTAAAGATCCGGATTTAGATAAATTGTTGAAAACTGATGAATCATTGTATGGGATTGATGAAGTGTTAGCTTATGGAATTTGCAATTTATATGGTTCTATAGCTTTGACAAATTTCGGATATATTGATAAAGTTAAACCTGGAATTATTGGTGACTTAAATAATAGTAAGGTCATTTGTAATACTTTTGCGGATGATATAGTGGGAGCTATAGCGGCAAGCGCAGCTAGTAAGATTGCGCATACAAAAAGGAGATAAGAATGAAAAAGATTTTAATAGCGTTATTTTTAAGTGTATTTATTTTAGTTGGTTGTAAAGATAATAGTAAAGTTAGTGGTGAATTGAGAAAAACTACAGCGGAAAGTATTATTGAGAAGTTTGAGAATAAAGAAACATTTGTTTTTTATTTTAGTACATCATTTTGTCATGCATGTGAAGATTATAAACCAGTTGTAAAAGAATTTATGGAAAGTCATAATTTCGTTTTTAATTATATTGTTGCGGATGAAGATGATCAGGCTAAAGTTGATTACTTAATTAAAAAATATATACCTAATCTAGAATATACGCCTTCTTCCTATTATGTAAAAGAGGGTAAAATTGTGAATGAAGAAGTTGGTTCTTTGACTAAGGAAGAGATTGCGGAGTTTGTCAAAGAATATGAAACTAGTTTAAATGAAAAGTAAAAAAGATTTAAAGGAAACATTCTACGAATTAGGGATAAAAAGAGGAAGTGTAGTCGAAGTACATTCATCTTTAAAAAATTTACAAGATGTGGTTGGTGGGGCACAGAGTATTATTGATGCCTTGATTGAAGTCATTGGTTATGAAGGTACGATTGTTATGCCTTTACAAAATGTTTATAATAGTGAGCCTAGTAATTGGTCTAATCCACCAATTAAGCCTAGTGACTATGATTTTATTCGGAAAAACACCCCAGGTGGCGATGGTAAAATTATGGACATTCGCCATATGGGGGTCTTAGTTAATACTTTTAGGAATTATTCTGGTGTCTTATTTTCTTCGCATCCAACTAATGCTTTTGTGGCCTGGGGTAAATATGCTAGATTGGTTGTTAGTGAACAATCTTTAGATTTTCCTTTGTCGATTAACTCGCCTTGTCAAAAGTTGTATGATTTGGATGCGCAAGTGTTATTAATTGATTGTGATTTTTCTAGTGCTACTTCTTTACATTTAGGGGAGTATATTAGTAAAAAGCGTCCAGTAATTATTGAAGGTGCGGCGGTAATTAAAGATGGCATAAGATCATGGGAAAAGTATTTGGATATTGATTTGGATAGTAGTGATTTTATTAATGTTGAAAAGATTATGAAGAATAATAATTTAATTAGCCACATTAAAATGGATAAGTGTAATATGAGTTATTTTTCCTTAAAAATGGCAGTTAAAGTTTTAGTTAAATATTTATAAAAAAGGCAATAATGATCTAACCTTTAGTTGGTTTCATTAATTGCCTTTTATTGATAATATATCTTTGATAATTTGTCGATTATAAATTAAATGTTTTAACTGATTAACATCGGTAATAGTTTGGTTATGTTTTTTGAAATATATATCTATTTTCTTATTGATTCTAGTATTATATGTTTTATTTGTGTTTTCTTTGTTTTGATAAACAGCAAATAAATAATCAAATATTAGAAAGTGCATAAAATGCAAACATGATCCTTCAATCCAGTAATGAACATTTTCATTTGGATTGTATTGTTCAAGTAACTTTTCAATTAGATAGGCGCCATCTTCATTGTTTTTCCAAATATCGATAAAGATATAGTCATAGTCTTTTAGATATCGATGGTTGAAACAATTAAATGCATCATCTTGGATGATGGTAATTTTTTCTTGATTGGTAAATTGAGGCAAAATATAAGTGTAGAACATGTCTATTATTGTTTGATCTTTCTCTATAACGGTAATATTCACTACTTTCGGATTTAATAAGGCCATATATACGAAGTAACCTAAGCCTAAACCAAAAGTTAATACATTGCCGTAAGCATTATTGGCATGTTTATCAATAGTATTTGATTCTGGTGGCACTATTAACATCCAAGGTTCATCGTTTTGCCATAGGCAAGGTGTTTTGTAAGAAGTGTCTAGCGCTTTTAGTATGAGGTAATCATTTAGTTCTTTTTTTGGGTCGTCGATAACTTCATCGTAGTTAAATAGTCGATTAGGCAATATTTCGATGGGTTCATAGAAACAATCGGCTTGTCGAATTTGTGATAGGTTGATATTTTTTAAATAGGAGTTTTTTAAATATTCTTTAGTTGATAAGAATAGTGTTGGTTGATATGTATCGGTTTGGTATAAAGGGTGATGATTTTTTGCGAGTTTTCCCATTGTCTTATTTTCGTTATTTTTAGTTATTGGTGCATCTAAAAATTGATTATAATCAATGTCCTTATTTTTATTACATCTTTGAAAGAATTGATTTATTTCTTTTGTGTTGGCGATTTTCATAGTAACTCCTTTTTCATATATTACTATTATATGCTATAATACAAAAGTGGTGATAGTATGAATTTAAAAATAAAAGATAGAGTATATATACAAAGTTATAAACATGATGGAAGTTTACATCGAACATGGTCGATGGGATTTGTTATCGAAACAAATGAAAAACAGTTAGTTATAGTTACTGAAAGTAGTAATGTAGTGGAGTCTAATGGACGAATTTGGTGTACAAAGGAACCAGCTATTTGTTTCTTTTATCCGGATCGTTGGTATAATGTTATTGCGATGATACGAAAGAGTGGAGTTTATTATTATTGTAATTTGGCTTCACCTATTGTGGTGGATCAAGAAGCTGTGAAGAATATTGATTATGATTTAGATGTTAAAGTGTTTCCAAATCAGGATTATATTATTTTAGATGAAGATGAGTATCTTGATCATAGTAAAAAAATGAATTATCCAAAAAGCATTAAAGATATAGTGGAAAATGAATTGGATGTTTTAATAGAAAAGATTAAAGCTAAGGATGATCCATTTAATGAAACAATTATTTATAAGTATTATTATTTATATGAACAGTTGCTTAAAGAAGACGCTAAAAATAAATAGCGTTTTTTTATCGGTGGTAGTTAATTTGAAAAGTAATTAAAATTGGGTATTTCCGCAATATTAATCATTGGATATAGTGGTAATAATAATATAAAAATAAATTTCAAAAATAATGTAAAAGTTGTTGACAAAGGGTAGTGGGGTATAGTAATATTATATGGCTGTCGCAAAGAGTGATGGTGAGTAAATCAACAGAAAAAAACTTAAAAATAAGTTAAATAATGTTGACAAGTATTATCAGTTATGATAATATAATAAAGCGCACGAAATGATTTCGTGAGTGAATCGATCTTTGAAAACTAAACATGAAACACGTCAATTCGAAAGAATTAAAAAACAAAGGATAATGCATATCTGAAGATATGTACAAATAATGAGCAAATGGAGAGTTTGATCCTGGCTCAGGATGAACGCTGGCGGCGTGCCTAATACATGCAAGTCGAACGAAAGATTTTAAAAGCTTGCTTTTAAGATTTTTAGTGGCGAACGGGTGAGTAATACATAAGCAACCTACCTATAAGGTTTGGGATAACTGTTGGAAACGATAGCTAATACCGGATAAGTAAATTGAAGGCATCTTCGATTTATAAAAGTTGTAAAACGCAAATAGATGGGCTTATGGTGCATTAGCTAGTTGGTAGGGTAATGGCCTACCAAGGCGATGATGCATAGCCGACCTGAGAGGGTGACCGGCCACACTGGGACTGAGACACGGCCCAGACTCCTACGGGAGGCAGCAGTAGGGAATTTTCGGCAATGGGCGAAAGCCTGACCGAGCAACGCCGCGTGAGTGATGAAGGATTTAGGTCTGTAAAGCTCTGTTGTAAAGGATGAACACCACGGATGATCTCTGTGGCTGACAGTACTTTACCAGAAAGTCACGGCTAACTACGTGCCAGCAGCCGCGGTAATACGTAGGTGACGAGCGTTATCCGGAATTATTGGGCGTAAAGGGTGCGCAGGCGGCTAAATAAGTTTGGGGTCAAAGACCGAAGCTCAACTTCGGTTTGCCTTGAAAACTGTTTGGCTAGAGTGCAGGAGAGGACAATGGAATTCCATGTGTAGCGGTAAAATGCGTAGATATATGGAGGAACACCAGTGGCGAAAGCGGTTGTCTGGCCTGTAACTGACGCTCATGCACGAAAGCGTGGGGAGCAAATAGGATTAGATACCCTAGTAGTCCACGCCGTAAACGATGAATACTAAGTGTTGGGGAAACTCAGTGCTGCAGTTAACGCAATAAGTATTCCGCCTGGGGAGTATGCACGCAAGTGTGAAACTCAAAGGAATTGACGGGGGCCCGCACAAGCGGTGGAGTATGTGGTTTAATTCGACGCAACGCGAAGAACCTTACCAAGTCTTGACATACCAGGCAAAGCTATAGAGATATAGTGGAGGTTATCCTGGATACAGGTGGTGCATGGTTGTCGTCAGCTCGTGTCGTGAGATGTTGGGTTAAGTCCCGCAACGAGCGCAACCCTTATCTTCTGTTACCATCATTAAGTTGGGGACTCAGGAGAGACTGCCGGTGATAAACCGGAGGAAGGTGGGGATGACGTCAAATCATCATGCCCCTTATGACTTGGGCTACACACGTACTACAATGGCGTATACAAAGAGCTGCAAGCTGGTGACAGTAAGCGAATCTCATAAAGTACGTCTCAGTTCGGATCGAAGTCTGCAACTCGACTTCGTGAAGTTGGAATCGCTAGTAATCGCAGATCAGCATGCTGCGGTGAATACGTTCTCGGGCCTTGTACACACCGCCCGTCAAACCATGAGAGTTGGTAATGCCCGAAGCCGGTGGCCTAACCTTTTAGGAGGGAGCCGTCTAAGGCAGGATCGATGATTGGGGTTAAGTCGTAACAAGGTATCCCTACGGGAACGTGGGGATGGATCACCTCCTTTCTAAGGAGAAAGACAAGTACAAAAATAATTAAAAACCAAGTGGATCATGTTTAGTTTTGAAGGATCGAAAGAGACTTCAGGAGTATTGTTCTTTGAAAACTAAATAGCAAAAATAGTAGATAGAGACATCTAAATGTTATTAACAGAATAGAAAAAATTATTAAAAAAATTGAGTCTTTTTATACTAGTTGCAAAAGAAAGTAACAAGAGAAAAAACAGTAAAAAACAGTTTAATCTATATAATTAAAAATAGCTAAGAAAAAAATAAATAAAATTAAGTAAGCATAATAATGTAAGCCTAATTATATTGACACAGAAAAGTGATCAAGTTAATAAGGGCGTACGGTGGATGCCTTGGCATTAGAAGACGAAGAAGGACGCAGCAAACGGCGAAACGCCTCGGTTAGTGGTAAGCACACAAAGACCCGGGGATATCCTAATGGGGAAACCTAATAGTGGTAATGCGCTATTACACATAAGTGAATACATAGCTTATGATGAGAGAACTCAGGGAATTGAAACATCTTAGTACCTGAAGGAAAAGAAAACAAAAGTGATTCCCTTAGTAGCGGCGAGCGAACGGGGAGAAGGCCAAACCAGAGCAATCTGGGGTAGTAGGACCACAACATGGTAGAAAGAAAGTTAGTTGAATGGCATTGAAAGGCCAACCGCAGAAGGTGCAAGTCCTGTAAGCGAAAACGATCGATCACCTAGTGGAATCCTGAGTACGACGGGGCACGTGGAACCTTGTCGGAATCAACCGGGACCATCCGGTAAGCCTAAATACTCTCTAATGACCGATAGTGAACCAGTACCGTGAGGGAAAGGTGAAAAGAACCGTGGAAACGGAGTGAAATAGAACCTGAAACCGTATGCCTACAACAAGACAGAGCTCGTTAATGAGTGATGTCGTGCCTTTTGTAGAATGAACCGGCGAGTTACGATAACGTGCAAGGTTAAGTAGAAGATACGGAGCCGAAGCGAAAGCGAGTCTTAATAGGGCGCAAGTACGTTGTCGTAGACCCGAAACCGGGTGATCTAGCCATGACCAGGTTGAAGGTTGGGTGATACCAACTGGAGGACCGAACCGACCCCCGTTGAAAAGTTGGCGGATGAGTTGTGGCTAGGGGAGAAATTCCAATCGAACTCGGATATAGCTGGTTCTCCCCGAAATAGCTTTAGGGCTAGCGTGAAGGTTGAGTTACATGGAGGTAGAGCACTGTAAGTAAGATGGCCCCATCCCGGGGTACTGATTATTCACAAACTCCGAATGCCATGATAATATACTTTGCAGTCAGACAGTGGGTGATAAGGTCCATTGTCAAAAGGGAAACAGCCCAGATCATCAGATAAGGTCCCAAAATATATGCTAAGTGGAAAAGGATGTGGGGATGCACAGACAACTAGGAGGTTAGCTCAGAAGCAGCTACCCTTTAAAGAGTGCGTAACAGCTCACTAGTCGAGTGACCCTGCGCCGAAAATTTACCGGGGCTAAGCATATTACCGAATCTATGGCAATACGTAAGTATTGGGTAGGGGAGCGTTCTATACACGTTGAAGGTATACCGTAAGGAGTGCTGGAGAGTATAGAAGTGAGAATGCCGGTGTGAGTAGCGAAATGTTGGTGAGAATCCAACACACCGATTGAACAAGGTTTCCAGGGGAAGGCTCGTCCGCCCTGGGTAAGTCGGGACCTAAGACAAGGCTGAAAAGCGTAGTCGATGGACAACAGGTTGATATTCCTGTACCCGCGTACAAGTGATGGAGTGACAAAGAAGGTTAGTGTGAGCCACTTATTGGATTGTGGTTTAAGCAAGGTAGCTGTATAGTAGGCAAATCCGCTATACGTAAGGCGAAAATGTGATGGGGAGCGAAAGAGCGATCGAGTAGCGAAGCACATGATACCAGCTTTCAAGAAAAGCTTCTAGCGTTAATTGTATTGCGGCCCGTACCAAAACCGACACAGGTGTTCAAGGAGAGAATCCTGAGGTGAGCGAGAGAACTGTTGCCAAGGAACTCGGCAAAATTACCCCGTACGTTCGCAAGAAGGGGTGCTCAATAGAGCCGCAGTGAAGAGGCCCAAGCAACTGTTTAACTAAAACACAGCTCTATGCAAAGTCGTAAGACGAAGTATATGGGGTGACGCCTGCCCGGTGCTGGAAGGTTAAGGGGATTTGTTAGCGCAAGCGAAGCTTTGAACCGAAGCCCCAGTGAACGGCGGCCGTAACTATAACGGTCCTAAGGTAGCGAAATTCCTTGTCAGGTAAGTTCTGACCCGCACGAAAGGCGTAATGATTTGGGCGCTGTCTCGGCAGCAGACTCGGTGAAATCTTAGTACGAGTGAAGATGCTCGTTACCCGCAACTAGACGGAAAGACCCCATGGAGCTTTACTGTAGCTTGATATTGAATTTTGATTAAACATGTACAGGATAGGTGGGAGGCGTTGATCTTACGATGCTAGTCGTAAGGGAGTCGTTGTTGGGATACCACTCTTGTTTAATTGAAATTCTAACTGATTACCGTGATCCGGTAACAAGACAGTGTCAGGTGGGCAGTTTGACTGGGGCGGTCGCCTCCTAAAAGGTAACGGAGGCGCCCAAAGGTACCCTCAGATTGGTTGGAAATCAATCGACGAGCGCAAAGGTAGAAGGGTGCTTGACTGTGAGACAAACAAGTCGAACAGGGACGAAAGTCGGGCTTAGTGATCCGGCGGTGCTGTATGGAAAGGCCGTCGCTCAACGGATAAAAGCTACCCTGGGGATAACAGGCTGATCTCGCCCAAGAGTTCACATCGACGGCGAGGTTTGGCACCTCGATGTCGGCTCATCGCATCCTGGAGCTGTAGTCGGTTCCAAGGGTTGGGCTGTCCGCCCATTAAAGCGGTACGCGAGCTGGGTTCAGAACGTCGTGAGACAGTTCGGTCCCTATCTGTTGTGGGCGTAGGAAATTTGAGGAACGCTGTCCTTAGTACGAGAGGACCAGGATGGACGTACCAATGGTGCACCAGTTGTTTTGCCAAAGGCATAGCTGGATAGCTAAGTACGGACTAGATAAGCGCTGAAGGCATCTAAGCGCGAAACTAATTCCAAGATGAGATTTCCCATTCCTAGTGAAGTAAGACCCCTTGAAGACTACGAGGTTGATAGGTCAGAGATGGAAGTGTAGTGATACATGTAGTTTACTGATACTAATAGGTCGAGGACTTAATCACAAAACAATAGACTAGTAGACAAAAGACATTAAATTTAAATAAAAACTATTCCAATTGCTATTTAGTTTTTAGAGAATAATCTCTAAGATCTGGTGATGATGGCATAGTGGAAACACCTGTTCCCATTCCGAACACAGAAGTTAAGCACTATTACGGTGACAATAGCTTGGCCTGCCCAAGTTAAGATAACAAATCGCCAGTTTAAAAAA
>JBATBW010000161.1:0-8922 GCA_049662565.1 Erysipelotrichaceae bacterium
GCATTTATCTCTTCTTCATTATCAACTACTTGATATAAATAATCTTTTTCATTAGAAAGAAAGGACTTTACGGCTAAGGCTATACTTCCTTCGCATAATACACTCATTTTTACCATTTTATTGTTTAATAATTCTAATTCTTCATCAAATTTATTACGCATATTATCTCCTATCCAAATCTGCCGGTAATATAATCTTCGGTCTTTTTATTTTTAGGATTAGTAAATAATTCTTCACTATTCCCATATTCAATCACTTCTCCCATTAAGAAGAATGCCGTTTTATCGGAAATTCTTGTCGCTTGTTGCATATTATGGGTAACTATTATAATGGTATATTTCTTTTTTAGTTCCACAACTAAGTCTTCGATTTTGGCGGTAGAAATTGGGTCTAAAGCACTAGTTGGTTCATCCATTAATAATATTTCTGGTGATATTGCAAGTGCTCTTGCGATGCACAATCTTTGTTGTTGACCGCCTGATAATCCTAGGGCACTACTTTTTAAACGATCTTTGACTTCATCCCAAATTGCCGCATCTTTTAAAGACTTTTCGACAATTTCATCCAATTGGGCTTTATTTTTTATACCATGGGTTCTTAGACCATAAGCCACATTATCATATATACTCATTGGAAAGGGGTTAGGTTTTTGAAATACCATTCCTATTTTCTTTCGTAAAGTTACAACATCATCATCTTTTAAGATGTTGCGATCTTGAAAAATGATTTCTCCTTCAATTTTACATCCTTCTACTAAATCATTCATCCGATTGATCGATTTTAATAAAGTGGATTTACCACAACCACTTGGACCAATAAATGCTGTGATTTCATTTTTTTCAATTTCTAAATTTATTTTTTTTAAGGCTTGAAAATCATTGTAGTATAAGTCTACATTTTTAATTTGTAAAACGCTCATTATTTTCTCCTATTTTTAACTATTTTAAATGCAAGTTTTTCCGAACTTACATTAATTATTAAGACAACAATCAATAATACTACCGCTGTGGCATACGATGCTTCCGTATTTAATCCTTCATTCCACAATTTATACATATGAATCGCTAAAGTTTCCCCAGAATCAAAAATACTATTAGGAACTTTTGCGACTGCACCTGCCGTATAAATTAAAGAAGCTGTTTCCCCAACAATACGACCGATTGCTAGTATTATACCCGCTAATATACCATTAGTGGCATATGGTAAGACTATTTTAATAATGGTCCGTAATTTACCTGCACCTAATCCATAACTACCTTCTCTAAAACTATTAGGAACACTTTTTAATGCTTCTTCACTACTACGCATTATTAACGGTAAAATCATTATCGCTAATGTTAAGGCTCCCGAAATAATTGATAACCTTTTAAATACCACTGTCACAAAGAATAATGAACCAAATAACCCATATACAATTGAAGGAATTCCTTGCAAAGTTTCAGTAGTCAATTGAACAATTTTGACAAACATACTCCCTTTTTTCGCATATTCTACCAAATAGATGGCACTTATTACTCCAAAAGGAACGGCAATTACTAATGTCAATACTACCATAATAATCGTATTGATAATAGCTGGAAATAATGATAGGTTTTGAGTTGTGTATTCAAAGGCAAATAAATTTAAATTAATGTGTGGTAATCCTTTATATAAAATATAGCCAATAACCGCTACCAAACTACTTATAGTAATTCCCATCGCAACATATGTAATAGTTTTTAATAATACCGATTCTATTTTATTCCTATTCATTTACTGACCTACCTTTGACATAATTAAATACTAAATTAATAATTAAAATGAAAATAAATAAAATTACACCTGTCGCAATCAAGGCATCGCGATGTAAATCTTGGGCATATCCCATTTCTAAGACAATATTAGTAGTCAAAGTTCTAACCCCATTAAGTAAGTGATTAGGGATTATTGCTTGATTTCCCGCAACCATTACTACGGCCATAGTTTCACCAATAGCTCTTCCTATACCTAATATAATACCGGCAAATATCCCTGACTTAGCCGCTGGCAATACAATTCTAAATATGCTTCTTTCATTACTAGCTCCTAAAGCTAAACTCGCTTCATAATAGCTGTCATCGACGGCGCGCAAACTGCTTTCACATATATTGATTATTGTCGGTAATATCATCATCGATAGAACTAATCCGGCAGCTAATAAACTGCTTCCTCTTCCGCCAAAACTATCTCTTATAAACGGCACAACTACCATTAATCCAAAAAAACCATATACTACTGAAGGAATACCCGCAAGTAAATTGACGCAAGGTTTAAGATATTTATATATCCCTTTTGGACAAAAACGAGCTAAGAATATAGCAGATAAAACACCAACAGGCACACCAATTATTATTGCGATCAAAGTAGTATAAATACTACCTAAAATCATTGGCATTATGCCATATAAATTAGATGATGGTTGCCAAACATTACCTAACAAAAATTCTTTAACACCGACATTAAGTATTGTCGGAATCCCTTTACTAAATAAAAAGTAACAAATAAATAATACCGCAAATATTGATAAACTGGTAAAGACAACGAAAATATATTTCGTTATCTTTTCTTTTAAATTATTATTCATAACCTCTCCTGATAACATCTAAAGGCCATTACTTAAGTAATGGCACAAAACTATTTATTAAATTGTTCCCAACTAGTAATTTTTCCAACATAAATATCTTTTACTTGTTGTAAGGTTAATCCTTTGTTGACATTGTTGTTGTTCACTATAACCGCAATACCATCAATAGCGATTACTTCATTTTTTAAACCTTTCGCTAATTCACTTTCTTTTAATTCTCTAGAAGCCATTCCAATATCGCAAATCTTATCACTAACACTATTCATTCCATTAGTTGAGTCAGATTGACTAATTTCCACACTAACTTTATCATTAACTAAAGCATAAGCTTCTTTTAATTTTTCCATTACTGGTGCAACTGAAGAAGAACCAATGATTGATACTTTACCACTCGCATTGTTTGTTTTAAATGATCCTGTGTTACTTTTAGAAATGAAACCATTTTCTTCAACTACACTTTGACCTTCTTTAGATAAAATGAAATTTATCAAATCTTGTGTTTGCGGATTAACTTCTCCATTAGTCGCTATATTAAATGGTCGAGCAATTTTATATTGACCATTTTTTATGTTTTCAATATTAGGAATTACACCATCAATTTCTAAAGCTTTTACTTTATTATTTAATGATCCTAAAGATATATATCCGATTGCTGATTCGTTCCCACTTACTGTAGTAATAACTACTCCTGTGCTTGAACTAATATCGGCAGTTGCTACTGTTTTATCTACTTTTTTACCATCGGCATCTTTTTCTAAAATGCCAACTAATTCAACGAATGCTCCTCTTGTCCCTGAACCATCTTCTCTTGATACTACACTGATGTCCGTACTTTGTGCTACTGGTCCACAACCTACTAATAATAACATTGACAATAAACTGATTTTGATTAAATTTTTTATTTTCATTTAATTACCCTCCTTAGGTTAATTGCATTATATTATTTGTTTGTTAAGTATTATTGTGACTTATGTTAAATTTAGGTAAAAAAAAAGACCTTTCCAGGTCTATTTATTAATATATTCAATTATTTGATCGATATTAATTAATTCATTAGTATCACTAGTTCTTTGACGATATTCAACTTGCTCATTAACTATGTTTTTACCAACAACAATACGACATGGTAAACCTATTAATTCCATATCTTTAAACTTAACTCCCGGTCTTTCGTCACGATCATCAAATAGAACATCAATATTGTTGTCTTTTAACATTTGATATATTTCATTTGCTTTTTGTACTTGAAGTTCATCTTTATTACTGATTAAGACTAAACCCACTTGAAAAGGTGCCACTTCTTTTGGCCAGATAATACCATTTTCATCATTATATTGTTGGGCAATAGCGGCCATACAACGACCAGGACCAATTCCATAACTACCCATATAGACATCTTGTAATTGGTTGTTGTTATCTAAATATTCTAATCCTAAAGCTTTTGAATATTTTGTACCAAGTTTAAAAGTATTGCCTACTTCAATACCTTTATTAAAATAAATTTTACCACCACAATTAGGACAAATATCACCTTCTTTTACATTAGTAATATCACCAATAATTGTCGGTTTAAAATCATTCACATTTACATTTATATAATGATAATCACTTTGGTTACCACCAACAATAAAGTTATACATATTCATCACATTATGATCTACAATAATATCAATATCTAAACCAATCGGTCCTGCAAAACCAACTTTTGCCTTAGTTACTTTTTCAACAATATCAAAATCTGCTAGTGTAATTTCACTTACATTCAATAATTTCATAACTTTTGCTTCATTTACTTCGCGATCACCACTAACTAATAACGCATAAACTTTATCATTAGCTTGGTAGATTAATGTTTTAACAAATTTTTGAATTGGTTGATTTAAAAATTCCGCAACTTCTTCAATCGTTTTTGCATTTGGTGTATAAACAAGTTCTTTTTCTAATAATTCTTCTTTTTCATATTTAATAGTTGTTGTGGGCGTGATTTCAATATTATTTGATAAGTCACAACTATCACATAAAACAATCGTATCTTCACCAATATCACTAATAGCTTGGAACTCTTCGCTTAATAATCCACCCATTACCCCAGTATCCGCTTTAACAATACGATAGTCTAAGTGTAAGCGATCAAAGATATTTTTATAAGCATTGAACATCGCCATATAAGATGTATGCAGTCCATCTAAATCCCGATCAAAAGAATAAGCATCTTTCATAATGAATTCTCTTACGCGGATTAATCCATAACGCGGACGAGGCTCATCTCTAAACTTATTTTGAAATTGATATAAAGAAAATGGTAAATCTTTATATGATTTTATTTTCATACTTGCGGCAATAGCAAATAATTCTTCGTGAGTAGGCCCTAAAACAAAAGGTTTATTAAATCGATCATGTAATGCGAACATACTATTGCCAAAAGATTCTCTTCTTCCTGAAGCAATATAAACATCTTCGGGAATCAACGAAGGCATTAACAATTCACTCGCATTGATCTTATTCATTTCATCACGCACAATATTTTCAATGTTCTTTAAAACTTTATAGCCTAAAGGCATATACATATACACCCCCGATGATGATTTTTTAACCATTCCACTACGAACTAATAAATTAGAGCTTACTGAATCCTCATCTTTAGCATTTTCTCTTAATGTGTAAAAAAAACTGTTGCTTAATTTCATAATCTTACTCCTCTTATATACTATATAAGTATACCATAATACAAAATGATATATCATATCATTTTGTAGTTATTTTTGTTATAATTAAGAACGGTGATTATTATGAATAAAAGAACTTTAGGAAAGATTATCCTATTTATCGCCTCATTTTTATGGGGAATGGGCTTTATCGCAACAGATATTGCATTATCAAATGGGTGGCAACCTTTTGCCATCCTTAGTTTTCGTGGATTAGTTTCATCAATAGTATTAATACCTTTTACACTAAAAACTAAATGGTATAAAAATATGCCTTTTATTAAAGACAGTATTATCGCAGGAATTGTTTTATCCGCTGCTTTTTGTCTACAAGTAATTGGTCAACAACTAACTACGACATCTAACGCCTCTTTTTTAACCGCTCTATATGTTGTATTTGTACCATTTTTAGGCTTTGTTTTCCAAAAAAGAAAATTTGAAAAGAAAGTGTATTTTTGTGCGATTCTTGCTCTAATCGGTAGCGCTATTTTATCGGTGAGCAATGATTTATCAATTAACGTTGGCGATTTTATCGTTATTGGTAGTGCAGTTTTATATGGAGCTCATTTTCTAGTAGTTGAAAGAATATCACATTACAATGACCCTACCGCTTTAACAACTATTCAATTATTAGTTATGGGCGTTAGTTGTTTAATCTTACAAATTATTTTCAAACAAACTTATCATGTAGCGGGTTTAATGAGCGTTTTATTCTTAGCTTTAATTGGTAGTGGTATCGCCTTTTTTATGCAAATATTTGGACAACAATATTTGGATTCTCCAACCGCTTCTTTGATTTTAACTTTAGAAGGTGTCTGGGGTGCGCTTGGTGCCGTCTTAATTTTAGGTGAGCCTTTTACCCTTAAACTGTTATTAGGTGGTGGCTTATTACTAATAAGTATATATTTGATTGAATATCAACCAAGTAAAAAAAGAATTAAAAAATACCGAAATTATTCAAAAAAATAAGACAGATGCGAATCTGTCTTTATTGTTTTAATATTTTGTCCCCCACATATAAACCATTAGCGCTAGCTTGAGATAATGACCTTGTCACTCCGGCTCCATCACCCACAACATATATATTATGACATTTGTCTAATTGAAAATGCTCATCAAACTTTGGCCTAGCGGAATAATACTTGCATTCAATACCATATAGTAAAGTATCACTATTAGCCATACCTGGAGCAATTTTATCTAAGGCATAAATAGTTTCAATGATATTATCTAACTGTCTTTTAGGTAGGCAAAGGCTTAAATCGCCCGCTACTCCATTTAACGTCGGTATGGTTGTTGACTGACTTAAACGTTTTTCATCCGTTCTTCGACCGTTGATTAAATCGCCAAATCTTTGGACTAAAACACTGCCACCGCTAATTAGATTAGCTAGATGAGCTACTTGACGAGCATATTCAATAGGTTCATTAAAAGGTTCAGTAAATTTAATTGTGCTTAATAAGGCAAAGTTAGAGTTATTAGATTTAAATTCTTCTTCTTTAAATGAATGACCATTAACACTTAGGATACCACCCGTGTTTTCGGTTACTACATATCCGCGATCATTAAAACAAAACATTCTAGTTATGTCGCCATATGCTTTTGAGCGATACCAAATTTTCGGCTCATAAATTTTTGAAGAAAAGTCTTTCCATATTAAAGATGGCACTTCGACCCGCACTCCGATATCCACTTGATTATTTAACAATTCTATACCATTATCGTGGCACCAATTAGCTAAAAACTTACTGCCTACTCTTCCTACCGCAATTACAATATGTTTCCCAACTATTTTATGTTCGCTATTGTTATAGATATATGTAACTTCATTATTATCTTTATTAATATCACTAACACGTGCTAAGGTGATTATTTTAATTTTATTCTTTAGATCCGCAATCATTTTAGCCATTGTTTTAAAGTTCTCATCCGTCCCTAAATGCTTAACCTGCGCTTGCAACATATGTAAGTCGTATTCTAAGCACTTCTTTTTTAAATCATCACTAGGGTGATAGACATCTTTAGTGGCCCCATATTTCATTAATATTTCATCAGCTTGATGTATATATTGCATCAATTGTTCATTACCAATAAAATCATTAAGCCATCCACCATATTCCGTAGAAATAATGTATTTACCATCACTAAAAGCACCAGCACCCGCTAGTCCCTCCATAATAGCGCATTTGCTACAATGAATGCATGAATTAACTTGATGATTAATTATTGGACAGTGTCGATCAATAATATCATTTCCTTGTTCTAATAAAGTAATATTTAATTTAGGATTCTTTTCAATTAGTCGATATGCACACATCAATCCTCCGATGCCGCCTCCTATTATTACCACATCTGACATTTTTTGCCTCCTGTTATATATAACCTTATTATATCTCATTTTTTAATAATGTTATTGATTATATTTCTTTTATTTTGTGTGTTATAATAATACTACAAAAGGTAATGTGGGATATATGAAAAATTTTAAAAAGCTATTAAAAAATCCTTTTTTCAATATTATACTAATTCTGACCATTACATTTTTAGCACTATATTTTAGTCTAAAAGATAATTGGCAAGATGTATTAAATATTTTATTAAACTCTAACAAACAATTAATTGGTGTCGTTTTTATTCTAAGTATTGGCTATATTTTTCTAAATGGCCTAATTCTAACAATATTCGCGAAAATTTATAATCCTAGTTATTCGGTTGGTAAAGGTTTTATTAATTCCTTAATTGCAGCCTTCTTTCATGGTATCACTCCTAGTGCTACTGGAGGACAATTTGCCCAAGTTTATGTTTTTAGAAAACAAGGTGTGAAATTAAGTAACGCCCTATCGATATTGTTGATTGATTTTATATTATTTCAGTCAGTTTTAGTTATTTTAGCACTAACATTCATCCTTATTGGTTATAGTCGATTCCAAGATTTATTTTCAGACATGATGTGGCTAGTAGTCTTAGGATTTATTGTAGATTGTGCAGTAATTACTGTTTTAATCTTATTAGCATCTTCAACTAGATTTTATCGCTTTGTGACTAAATTTTGTTTTCAAATTGGCGAAAAATTACACATCATCAAAAACAAAGAAAATAACGTTAAAAGAATTGATGAGTCTGTCAGCAATTTTAAAGCTGCAATCAAATTATTAAAAGAAAACAACAAAATAATGATCATTAATATTATATTAAATTTTGCTCGCTTATTGCTTACTTTCTCAATTCCGGCAGTAGCATGTATCGCCGTTGGAGCAAAGGTTGACATAAGCATGTTTTTCAATATGATTATTATTGCTTGTTTTGTTACATTAATTAACCACATGGTTCCAATACCTGGAGCAAGTGGTACAATGGAAGCAACTTTTCTCTTACTATTTAGTCGATTTATTCCTTATACTCAAGCTGCAAGTGCCGTAATAATTTGGCGTTTCGCAACTTTCCATTTTATATTATTTACGGCAGGAATAGTCTTCTCAATATTTAGAAAAGTTAATGAAGAAGGAGAATAGAAATGAGAATTGGATTATTTTCAGACACTTACATTCCAGAAGTCAATGGCGTAGCCGTTTCAGTAGAAACACTAAGAAAAGCACTGAGTGATAATGGTCATGA
>JBATBW010000162.1:0-5263 GCA_049662565.1 Erysipelotrichaceae bacterium
CCGTTTTAATTCATCGGGTAGCGCACGAATTATTCTTGTTAGATATTCCATTAATACCGAGAATGATTAGTGAATATGCTCATTCAATTACGGGCATTGATATCCATCCTGGTGCAACTATTGCCTCACCATTTTTCATTGATCATGGCACTGGTGTAGTTATTGGTGAAACATCGATAATTGGTAAAAACGTGAAGGTTTATCAAGGTGTTACTATCGGTGCTTTATCTACTAGTGGCGGTCAGTTATTGAAGGATGTGAAGCGTCATCCCACTATCAAGGATAATGTCACTATTTATGCTAATGCGACAATATTAGGTGGCGATACGATTATTAGCGAAAAAGTTACAATTCCAGGCAATGCTTTTATTACAGCGAGTGTTAAATATATCAAAAAAATTAAGGAGTAATCTTTAATTTTTTTATATGGGCAATTTAATTGACAAAACAAGATAAATAAATGTACTATTAGACCGTAATCAAAGATTACAGAATGGAGAAATTATATGAGTAAAACAACAATTAAAGATATACAAGCTTTAGAAATAATGGACTCACGCGGTAATCCTACTGTGGAAGTTGAAGTAACACTTAACGATGGAACAATTGGTCGTGGGGCAACACCTTCAGGCGCTTCAACAGGTATTTATGAAGCTTTAGAATTACGTGATAATGATAAAAATAGATATTTGGGTAAAGGAGTATTAAAGGCTGTTAATAATGTGAATACTATCATCAAAGATGCATTATTGGGTATGGATGTATTAGATATTGAAAAAATAGATCAAAAAATAATTGAATTAGATGGAACAAAAGATAAATCTAAATTAGGTGCTAATGCTACTCTTGCAGTGTCGATTGCTTGTGCAAAAGCAGCCAGTATTAGTCAAGGTTTGCCGTTATACCAATTTATTGGTGGTAAAGATGCACATATATTGCCAGTACCAATGATGAATATATTAAATGGTGGAGCCCATGCAACAAATACCGTAGATTCACAAGAATTTATGATTATGCCAGTTGGTGCTAAAACTTTTAGTGAAGGATTACGTTGGTGTAGTGAAGTTTATCATAGCTTACAATCAAATTTGAAAAAAGATGGATTAGCTGCCTCAGTAGGTGATGAAGGCGGATTTGCACCTAACTTAAGCAGTGATCGTGAAGCATTAGACTATATTATGAAAGCAATAAATGATGCTGGTTATCAACCATACACAGATTTTGTACTTGCGATGGATCCAGCTGCAAGTGAATGGAAGGGTAGTGAAAAGGGTTTGTATCATTTACCAAAAAGTGGGAAAGAATTTACTTCTGCTCAACTAGTGGATTATTGGGCTAAATTAGTGGAAGAATATCCAATTGCATCATTAGAAGATGGTTTAGATGAAGAAGATTGGGAAGGTTGGAAATTATTAACTGATACATTAGGTGATAAGGTTCAATTAGTTGGTGATGATTTATTTGTTACTAACACAACACGATTAGAAAAAGGTATTCATTTAGGTTGTGCTAATTCAATTTTAATAAAATTAAATCAAATTGGGACAATCAGTGAAACAGTCGCAGCCATTAAAATGGCTCATGATGCTGGATATACTGCCGTTGTATCGCATCGTTCAGGAGAAACTGAAGATACTACTATCGCTGATTTGGCAGTTGCTTTATCTACTGGTCAAATTAAGACTGGGGCGCCTAATCGCAGTGAAAGAGTTTGTAAATATAATCAATTATTAAGAATCGAAAAAGAATTGCAAGATAAGGCTGAATATTTAGGTAATAAAATATTCCAAAAGTAAGGATTATTTATTTAAAAAGAGAAATTTTTGTTTTAAAAATTTCTCTTTTATTTGATTGAAAATATAGTATAATAGATAAGTATTAAAGATAGAGGTGGCATATGGAAAGAAAAGTTGGTACAGTATCACGTGGCATTAGATGTGGAATTATTCGTCAAGGCGATAATCTTGCAAACATTGTAGTTGAAAGTGTAATGGAAGCTAGTAAAAGTGAAAACTTTCAAATACAAGACAAAGATGTAGTTTCAATTACCGAAAGTATTGTAGCTCGGGCACAAGGAAACTATGTATCGATTGATGACATTGCACAAGATGTATATGACAAGTTTCAAGATGAAACTATTGGGGTAATATTTCCCATTATGTCAAGAAACCGTTTTTCAATTTGCTTAAAAGGAATGGCGAAAAAAGCAAAGAAAATTATCTTAATGTTTAGTTATCCTAGTGATGAAGTAGGAAATGCACTACTAACATTAGATCAAATTGATGATGCAGGTATTAATCCTTATAGTGATGTATTGACTTTAGACAAATTTCATGAATTATTTGGTAAACCGATTCATGAATTTACGGGAGTTAATTATGTAGAGTATTACCAAAATATTATTAAAGAGTCTGGTTGCGAAGTTGAAGTAATATTTGCGAATCAACCAAAAGAAATCTTAAATTATACAAAGTATGTTATCAACTGTGATATTCATACAAGAAAAAGAACAAAACGAGTATTATTAGCTAATGGGGCTATTAAAGTTTATTCATTAGATGATATTATGACTCATTCAATTAATGGTAGTGGATATAATGAAAAATATGGTCTATTGGGATCTAATAAATCAACTGAAGAATCAATTAAATTATTCCCACAAGACTGTTTTGATTTAGTATTAGATGTTCAAAAACAAATATTAGAGTTAACTGGTAAACATGTTGAAGTAATGGTTTATGGTGATGGAGCATTTAAAGATCCTCAAGGAAAAATTTGGGAATTGGCGGATCCATGTGTTTCACCAGCCTATACTGATGGTTTAGTAGGCACTCCTAATGAACTTAAACTTAAATATTTAGCGGATAATGATTTTAAAGATTTAAAAGGAGAAGAATTAAAAGCTGCAATCAAAAATAGTATTATAAATAAAAAAGATAATTTGGTTGCCGATATGGCAAGTCAAGGAACTACTCCTCGTCAATTAACGGATTTAATTGGTTCATTATCGGACTTAACTAGTGGTTCAGGAGATAAAGGAACACCGATTATTTTAATTAGTGGGTATTTTGATAACTATACGAACTAACCATAGCAATATGGTTTTTTCTTTAAAGGAGATATATGAAAGGCTTATTTATAATTAATGGGTTTATTAATAGTAATAAATTTAATGAAATGTATGACATGTTAATCCATGCATTTAAATTTAATCATATTCAATTAGATATAATGACCAACGATCAAGTATTGTTTTGTTATCAAAATTTTGATAATAATACTTATGACTTTGTCCTTTTTTGGGATAAAGACATTATGCTAGCTCAATTATTAGAAGCTAAAGGATTGCGATTGATTAATAGTAGCGATGCGATTAATTTTTGTGATGATAAAAGATTAACGGTAACTAAATTACAAAATTCTCATATAAAAATGCCCAAAAGTATAATTGCTCCTTTTACTTACAATAATATTGGTTATACTAATTTAGATTTTTTAGATGAGGTTGAAAAAGTTTTAGGATATCCTTTAGTATTAAAAGTTGCGAAAAGTTCATTTGGTATGGGTGTATTTCTTGTAGATGACAAAAAGACTTTAAAAGAATTGACAATTAAATATTTTGAACAAGGAATCCTGTATCAAGAATATATTGCAAGCAGTTATGGTAAAGATGTCCGGATTCAAATTGTAAATAATGAAGTGGTTGCTTGTGTTCTTCGTATAAATGATAATGACTTTCGTAGTAATGTGACAAATGGTGGAAAGATGTTCAATTTTAACCCTAATGATCAATTTAAAGATATGGCAACTGATGTTTGTCAAATATTGGGAGTAAAAATTGGGGGTGTTGATATTATGTTTGATGAGAATAATAACCCCATTTTTTGCGAAATTAATTCAAATGCTCATTTTAAAAATTTGTATGAAGCAACAAAAATTAATGTGGCAGAGTTAATAGTTAAATATATTGTTAGTGAATTTGGAAATATTAACAATATAGTGTTATAATAAAAAAGGTAAAGGAGTATTTTAATGGATATTAATTTAATATTATCAGGACTATTATTGTTATTGGGGTGTTTTTTCATTTTTCAAGATGTTCGCAATTATTTGAAATTTGTCGCAGGTTATAAAGAATTCTTCAAAAGTAACGAATGTAAGATATATAGAACTACTCGATATGCAATATTAATTTATGCTTTATTTGTTATTTTTCTAATTGTTATGGCGATAATCTTAGACAATTTAATGATTCGTCTAACACTAACAGCCACAGCCTTGCTAGCTTTATCGCAAATGATTGATTCTTATATTAAACATTTTATTGTCATTGGGAATCATTCTTATTATTATGTTGATAGAGTTACTAAATTTAAATCAGTTAATAAAATTACGATCGCACAAGGAAGATTTAAAAAGAGTAATATTACTTTCTTTAATGAACCAGCATTAGAAATTGTTACTTCGATGGCGGTAATTATTCAAAATGCGATTAAAGCTAACAAAAAAAATCCTAACTAGGATTTTTTTTAGTTTTATAAATACTTGATACAATCAATACTCCTAAGGCGATCATTCCACTTATCGATAATGTGGATAAACCATTAGATACGGCAGCAGCTTGGTTGCCCATAATAATATCTAACATTGTTTGATATATCAAGGCTCCAGGTACTAAGCAAATAATCCCAGGTGCTAAAAAAATAGTTACGGGAGTTTTTAATTTACGGGCTAAATATTGACAAATAATACTAACGACAATTGATGAACCTAATAAAGAAAAATAATTGTTTTTAGTTAAATATAATAACAAGTCATAGACAAACGTACTAGTTAATCCGATAAGCGAACAGTATATAATTTTATCTTTTTTTATCTTAAAGAGAATACTGAATCCTAATGTGCCAATAAAGGCACCAATTAAATGACTAATCATATAATACCTCCATTAATGGTGATGATCATCACAAAACCAACACCACATGCTATTGCAATTGCGATTAAGATTGATTCAACAATATGGACGACACTACTAACTAGGTCACCATTTAAGCAGTCTAATATGGCATTTGTAATTAACATACCAGGAACTTGAATCATTATAGTACCAACGATGATAGTGGAATAACTTAAATCAAATAATTTATATCCGACTAATGAGATAAAGCCAATTACTAGTCCGTCAAAGAAATTAATAATAAACTTGTTAAATAATCGATCACTCATTACTGTGGTTAAGTATTTAATTAGGGCACCTAATAAG
>JBATBW010000163.1:0-1602 GCA_049662565.1 Erysipelotrichaceae bacterium
GTTTATATCTGACTTAGAAGGCGTGAATAAATTAATTGGGGAGTTGCAACTTGTAGTAAAAAACATGAATGCTTTTGATCAGACGGCTAGTAGTTTTAACGCAATAATTCAAAGCGCAAAAGAACAACAAGAAAAATAGTTATGAACTACAAAGGATGGAAGTTTAAACCAGTTGGTGATCGAACTAAAGGAAAGGGTGAAGCATAAATTTACAATTATGATACTAAAGATAGAGTTTATTAATGAAGATACGGGTAATAAGTTTGTCGTAAAAAACAAAGGCATTGTAGTAATGTATCATGATTCTGAGATTCACGATAAATCTGAATATGAAGCATTAACTGGTAGGGTAATGATACTAGATCCTAATGAAAGAGAAGTTATTAATGCTTTTTATAAACTAGCTGGATTGGTGATAGGTTAAAAGGTAAAGGTGATGAGTAGTTGTTAAATTATTAACGTAATAAATATACATAATCTATTGCGGGTTAATAAAAAGTATGTACATTTGATACAACAAATAAAACAAACGACTATGACAACAACAACATTAACATACGGAAAAGTAATCAGTTCAGTAACTGAGACAAATAACACTGGTAAAGTTGAGACTTTTAAAGTGTCTCAATTGCCTAGCAAAATTACTGATCTGGTTTCTTTTGATATGAGACTAGGTAAATCAGTTTTAACCAAAACGGTTAGATTGATTGAGTCTTTAGGATTCACTGTGTCTGTTGATGAAACATACGGTTTTGAATGGGAGGTAAAACTTAACTGCACAAAATAATGGCAACACAAAGGTTAGGACTTGAATGGGAATTAAACCAAATCAAGCAGCAAATTGCGAATACTGAATACTGGATAATCGCTGGTAATTGGGTCGGATATACAGAAGCATTGCAAATAAGAAAGCAAAGGCTGAAAGCATATAAGGCAATTAAAGACAGTTTAATTATTGAGATTGAAATATTAAAAGGTGAGAATATTAATTTACATAAGGTAAATAAGGATATTTTTGGCGAAGTAATACCTATTTAAATAATTGATATGGGCTACAACTATAAAAAAATCGCAAAGAGAAGGCTAACTCATAAAATACTAAACATGGAAACTGACGTATTGAAAAAACTGATTGAAGAAATTAAATTTGAAGTTGATGCCTTTGACAAAAACAAAGTACGGATAACCTCATCAATTATGATAGATGAACACGCCACAAAAGAACAACTAAGGTTTTACGATAAACTATATAAAAAACGAGTCCACAATAAAAAATAAACATGAGATACTTGAAGATAAATATTGATCTTAGAATCTGGCATTTAATACCATACCATTTGAAAGAGCAAGTGATTTGTGATAACCGAATAACAGAATTTGGTTGGCTATGTTTTAAACTCATTGTGACATGGAAACACTAAAAACACCAGACGAATTTGGTGATAGGTTAAAAGGTAAAGGTGATGAGTAATTTATTAGATTTTAACGACCCTAAACGTGAACATGGGTATCAGCGGTTTGAGTTGTTTATAAGTAATATCAAAGAAAATATCGGTAAAAAGATTTGCTATGTTGATTTTGTTGAAAAACATATAGGAACAT
>JBATBW010000164.1:0-7389 GCA_049662565.1 Erysipelotrichaceae bacterium
CTATTACCCATTGATTCAAAACTACCATTAGAAGATTATCAAAAGATGTTAGAAGCCCCAAATAATAATATCGTTAAAGAATATCAAAAAAAGATTTTCCAAAGCGTTAAGAACAATGCTAAAGATATCTATGATAAATATATTGATCTTCCCCACACTACCGATTTTGCGATAATGTTCATTCCTTTAGAAAGCTTATATCTGCAAATTATTAGTTTGGACATCCAACAAGAAATATATCAAAAGTATCATGTGATTATCAATGGTCCATCAACTCTTGCCGCTTTATTAAACTCCTTACAATTAGGCTTTAAAACTATTGTGATCCAAGAAAAAACAACTCAAATATATGAGTTGCTTAATAATATTAAAAAAGAATTTATCACTTATGAAAGCATTTTATCTTCATCACAAAAGAAATTACAAAGTGCAAATGAAGACATTGAAAAACTAGTTACGACAAGAACAAGAAAAATCATTCAACAATTAAATAAAATCGAAGAAACTAAATAACTCCTCTTAATACTAAAAAGTATAAAATACTAGATACTAAAATAATTAAAGAAAGGATAACCATAAAGGTGTTATCTTTTTTTATTACTTGACTATTTTCAATTAAATTCATTCTTGTAAGAGCATTTACTACTCGCTTATATAATAATAACGTTAAACTCATATTAATACCCGTCTTAACCAAATTAAATGGCAATATTACAGGAACTAGTATTTTTACTACTTCACTACGTGGCACTCCTAAATAAATCGGTGTTAGGAAATAATTCCATAACATCATCATTGCCGTACTAAACAAAGCCCCTAAAGCTAGTCCAATAATGGCGCTTTTAAGTGTCTTATTATTCTTGTACATAATACTAGCTGGTAAAACAAAAGCTACTGTACTCAAAATATTCATAATTGCCCCAATTATGCCAGTTTCACTAAATCCTAATTCTAAAGTTGAAACTACCACTGAAGTAATAACGGCACTAAAAGGCCCTAAAATAAAGCCTGTAATGGCAATAACTATATCTTTTGGATCATATTTTAAAAACATAACAACTGGAACTCGCCCAATTAACATTACCCCAAAAGCTAAGGCAATAGACATTGCTACTAATGTCATTTTTTTTGTTCTACTATTCATCATTCTTTACCCCACTTTTTATATTTTATCCTATATACAAAAAATAAGCAATTTACTTGCTTATTTCATGAATTTATCGATTAATTTTTTTGTTTCTTCAACTTGACCATTACAGATATAAATTAAATAACCACCAGCTTCTACAACTTCACTAGATTCAAATAATTCTTGTTCATTTGGATAGAATGCTTGTTCTTTTAATCCATATTCTTTTCTCTTATTAATCAATTCTTTAGCATCATTAGTTTTTCCTTCATTAGGTTTAATGATAGCAATTTCTTGACCACCGGGAGAGATCATATTTCTAACAACAACAACACTTTCACTTATTGATTTGATATCAAAATAAGATGTTTTAATATATTCATCATCCATTTCTTTTGACATACCTACTAATCCATCTTCTACAGCTTTTGCTTTAAAACCATCAGCATCAAAACTCTTAGTTCCACCATTGCCACAAGCTGCCAAAGCCACTAGACTTAACACACATAATACACTTAAAAGTAGTTTTTTCATTTTCTTCCTCCTACAAATAAATAATATCAAATCCTTTGTTTTTGTCAACATTAAACATCTAAATCTCTCTTATTATATGATATCATTCCCACAACAATCATCATAATTGTAATTAATATATATACAATCATTGCCACCAAATTACCGTCCGTAATTTTTAGTGCATTATTGCAACTAAAGACATGAATTGGACTTAAATATTGTAAGAACTGTGCTTTATCCTGTAATAAAATTCCTAAATATCCAATAAAATAAGTAAACAGAAAACCCATATTACCGATTAAGGCGCAACTGATTTTATTACTTATCCCAAAACTCAACAAACTTAAACTATTAAAAAAATATGCGGTAAAACTAGAAACTTTAACCATAATAATAAAATCACTTAATACAAAAGTATCATTGCCCACTATTAACCCACAAACTAATGAAATAGTAATGACAAATATTAAAACTACCGTAGTAGCAACAAAACTAGAAATGACTTTAGATAGATAAATTTGTCTTCTATTAACATTTAAACTATTCAAAAACTCGATATTTTTATCTTTTTCTTCTTTATAAGCTATTTTACCTAAATAAACACAACCAAAAATGATAATCGCAATTAAAATAATATTAAATATCATCGAAAAATAACCTAAATAATTATTCATATTTTCAAAACTTTCAATACCCATAAATTGTAATAACTCTTTAGGCATTGCTTCCATCTTCGTTGTTGCTAAATCTTGTATTGAAGGAAATAAAATCATATACAAAAACATTAACCCACTTAAAGATAATATCCAACTAATAAGATACTTTAAACTAGTTTTAATATTAAAATTTACTAACTTAAATATTTTATTCATAGTCACCTCGTTGATAATAGTTAATAAAATCATCTTCAATACTTTGGTTTTTGATTTCTAGATCAATAATATCCATTTTTAATAAATCAGTTAATAGTTTTTGATAATTATTGTCAAATTCCACACGATGTTTGGAATTATCTTTTAAAGTATATGTTATTATTTTTTTATGATTCTTCAAAACTTCACTCATCGTCAATTGTTCAACAATTTTGCCATCTTTGATTATTGCGACTACGTCACAATATTTCTCCACTTCACTTAAATTATGACTAGATAAAAATACCGTTTTGCCTTTTTGTTTTTCTTTAATAATTAAATCAAAAAACTTTTGTTGCATTAAAGGATCTAAACCATTAGTTGGTTCATCTAATATATATAACTCACTATCGCGACATAAAGTTAAAACTATTGATACTTTTTTCTTATTTCCTAAACTTAATTGACTAATTTTTCTTTTAACATCTAATTCAAAATAGTCTGCTAGCTCTTTAGCTTTTTGATAATTACACTTCATAAAATCACAAGTGAATTTCAATATTTCTTCAACTTTTAGGCTATCATAATAGTTGATTTCCGATGGTAAGTAGCTTATTTTACTCTTAATAGCTTCACTATCTTTGACACAATCTAGCCCTAATATTTCAATCGTGCCTGCTGTAGGAAATATCATATTTAACATCGTTCGAATTGTTGTGCTTTTTCCTGCCCCATTTTTACCAACAAAACCAAATATTGTGCCTTTTTCTACTTCAATATTAATATTGTTTATAGCTTGCAAAGATCCATATTTCTTACTAAAATTATTTATTTTAATTGCTTTCATATCTTTCTCCTAGGCAAATTATAGCATAAAAAAAGAGCATAAGCCCTTTTTTTAGTATGATATTATCTATATTAATCTTTATAGAAATCTTCGATTTGTGGTTTAGCCATATATCCTTCATGACGTTTAACAGCCTTACCATTTTTAAATAAAATTAATGTTGGAATACTCATAACTTGGAAAGCTTGAGCTGAATCCGGATTTTCATCAACGTCCATCTTTACAATATTCATTCCTTCATTACCTAATTGATCTAACACTGGTGATAACATTTTACAAGGTCCACACCATGTAGCAAAGAAATCAACCAAAACTTTTTCATCTTTATTAATTAATTCATTAAAATCTTTATCATTACCATGTACCAACATACTAGTACCTCCTTATTGATAGTTATATTTAAACACACAAATATTTAGTTGTCATTTATAATGCTCACTAAATTTTAATTAATTCGTATTCTCTACTTCCTAAACCAATTTCTTGGGCATATGCCAAACATTCTTTATAATTAGTGTCTGGATGATTATTAATAAAATGATCATCACTAACTTTTTCGTTGTGAGCTAAAACACTATCACATAAAGGATTAGCTTTATTACATAAATCTACACAAGCTTGATCTAATGCGACCATATCATAACTTGCTAACATTCCAATATTAGGTAATATTGGCATATCATTATGGCAATGACAATCACAATTAGGTGAAACATCACAAATTAAACTAATATGGAAATTAGGTTTATCCTTAACTGTCGCATAAGCATATTCCGCCATCTTTTCATTCAACATTAAATTAGAACAATAGTCATCAGGACTAATCGCATTAAAGTTACAAGTGCCAATACAACGACCGCAACCAACACAAATATCTTTATCGATATAAGCTTTTCTCTTATCATTAAAACTAATAGCACTAACACCACAGTTTTTAATACATTGACCACAACTCATACACTTTTCTTCATCAACACTAGTTTTTCCACTACCATGCATTTCCATCTTACCAGCCCGACTTCCACAGCCCATACCGATATTCTTAATAGCACCACCAAAACCAGTAGCTTCATGCCCTTTGAAGTGAGTTAAAGAAATAAAGATATCGGCATTAGCTATTTCTAAACCAATTTTAGCTTCTTTAACGTGTTTCATATTAATTGGTATCAACTTTTCACTAGTTCCCTTAATCCCATCACCAATTACTACACTGCAACCAATAACACTCGGTACAAAACCATTGGCATAAGCACATTCTAAATGCCCTACACCATTGTTTCTAAAACCAACATACAAAGTATTACAGTCACTAGTATATACTGTGCCACCTTGTTCCTTAATTAAATCGGTAATAACTTTTACATAATTAGGTCTTAAGTAAGACAAATTACCATATTCCCCAAAATGCATCTTAATTACGGTATAATTATTTTTAAAATTAATATCTTTAATACCCGCTGTAATACATAATCTTTTTAATTTTTGCAAGAGATTTTCATTATCGTGACAATGGAAATCCGTAAAATACACTTTTGATTTGTTCATATATCCACCTCTACCTTAATATTAACATATGTATATTTATATATAAATATGTTAATATTAAAAAGGAGGTAAACTATGTTTAAAATTTACAATTCTGAAGCAATTGACCAAAAATCGCGTTTCAACAACGCTATTATTGCTGGATTAGTTGCAACTATTATATCAGTAATAGCTTATGTATTATTCAACAAGCTAATTGGAAGATGGGAATTTCAAATTGCTTTCTTAGCGATTGGTTATTTTATCGGCACAACAATTATGAAATATGGTAAAGGAGTACAACCTAAATTTGCAATCTTAGCTGCATCATTAACCGCACTAGCAATTATCTTAGGCGATTTATTTTCTATTTATGGTCTTGCCCTATTAACACATCCTAGCTTTATATTACCTGGCATGATTTCTATTATTGGTTCATATGCCTCATTAAATATTAGTTCTTTATTAGGACTATTCTTTCGTATCAGTGGTATCTATCTAGCATATACTAAAGGAAGAATATTCTAATGTATCGCAAAACCTATCTTAGTATTGATTTAGATAATATTAAAAGCAATCTACAATATTATTCAAATCAAACAAACAAAGAAATAATTGGGGTCATCAAAGCCAATGGTTATGGCTGTGGAGACTTAAAAATTGCCAAACTACTAATCGATAATGGCATTAATATTTTGGCTGTATCTTCATTAGATGAAGCATTAAACCTAAGATACAAAGGAATAAACTGCGATATCTTAATACTAGGAATCGTCGATATTAATGATTTAGATATCGTTATTGAAAACAACTTTCAAATAATCACTCCTAGCCTACAATGGATCAAATCCTTAAAGAATGATTACCATAACCAATTAAATATTCATATCAAATATGATATATCAATGCAAAGATTAGGATTAACCGATACAAAACAACTAGAAGAAGGGTTACAATTACTAATTACTAAAAACATTAACGTAATCGGCTTTATGAGCCACTATGCCAACAGTGATGAAACAAATAACCCAACTAACACCAATCTACAAAAGACCTTTGAAAAGGCCTTAAAACAGCTTAATTATGAATTTAAGTATATTCACATCGCCAATTCCGATGGAGCATTAAACTTTAACGATAATTATACAACCCATGTCCGTATTGGTATCGGACTATTAGGATATAATAACAATAATCTAAAACCAGCTGTCAGTTTACATACCCATGTCAGCAACATCAAACTAGTGCAAAAAAACACACCAATATCTTATGGTGGTCATTATATCACTAAAGACAATGAATACATCGCCACAATACCAATTGGATATGCCGATGGCTTCATTCGTGCCAACGAAAATAGACAAGTCTACATCAATGGAAAACTATATCCAATAGTAGGAAGAATATGCATGGATCAATGCATGATCAAAGTTGATGAAACAGTAAAATTCAATGATCAAGTAGAAATCTTTGGCAAACACATTTCCTTAAATCAAATGGCCAAAGAACTAAATACTATCAACTACGAAATACTTACAACCCAATCATTAAGAATTGAAAGAAAGTATATCGAAAACAAATAAAGCACCAAACGGTGCTTTTCTTACGAAAAGAACCCAATGAAATCATTGGGTTCAAATATTATTAATGATTAACTTCTCTTTTCTTCAAAGCAATAAAACTAATACCACATAATGATAATATTGATAATATTAAATACATCCAAATACTATAATTATCACCAGTATTAACACCAACTGACTTTTGTGGTAAAACAATTGTTTTAGTAGAAGAAGTACTACTTTCTCCGCCTTTAGAAACACTAACAGTAAACTTGTACGAACCTTTAGAATTATTAGTAGAAGGAACATAACTTATCTTATTTACCACAACTTTAACTGAATTATCATTAATTTCTTTAATCGCTAAATCTTTAACATAATCCATTATAGCTGTTTCATTATCAAAGTCTTTAGGAGTTGGAAAAATAAAATGTTCAATTTTATTTAAAGCTTCAGTAACTGCTTTTTTATCATCTGTACCACTATATTTTGTAAACGTAATAGTTGCAGTTTTACCAGAAACAGTTTTTTCATTAGTACCTTTAGCAATTTTGAATTCTAATTTGAAACTACCATTTACTCCATCATTTAAAGCAACTGTTTCCGCTTTCGCTTCATTAATCTTATCAACATCTCCATTATTATCACTTATTTTCAAATCTTTAATAATAATAGAAGAATCAATAAGCGTCTTAATGTAATTAGTTAATTCGCTTTTCGCACTAGCAACATCAAATACCTTAGATTGCGTAAATGTATAAGTTGTTTTATCAAGAAGATCTTTAGCTTTTGTTAGAGCTTGTTCGTCAGTTTCTCCAGTAAAAGGAGTGAAAGTAATAACTGCTGTTTTACCTGAAATAGTTTTAGCAATAGCACCTTTAGAAATAGTGAACGCTAATTTGAAACTACCATTTACTCCATCATTTAATGCCGACGTTTCCGCTTTTGCCTCATTAATTT
>JBATBW010000165.1:0-3377 GCA_049662565.1 Erysipelotrichaceae bacterium
TGACATTGTTAGTTCATATAGTGATATTATTGAAATCGCTAGTTGTGACGAATGTTATGTTGATATGACTGAAGTTATTAAAAAATATCCCAAACCTTTAGATTTAGCCGTTAGCATTCAAAAAGAGGTTTATGATAAATTACATATTAATTGTTCGATTGGGGTGGCTACTAATAAATTCCTAGCGAAGATGGCTAGTGACATGAAAAAACCACGGGGTATTACGGTTATTAGAAACAAAGAAGTGACCCAAAAGATTCACCCTTTACCAATTGGACAAATGTTTTTTGTAGGTAAAAAGACCGCTGCTGTTTGTGAAGAAGAGGGGATCAATTATATTAGAGATTTAGTTAACCCGGATAATTATAATATTGTGGAAAATATCTTTAAAAATCGAACTAAGCAGTTTATTGATTTAGCTAATGGTATTGATAATAGTCCAATTATTACTAATAATAGTGTTAAATCATTGTCTAGTAGTACGACTTTAAATAATGATATTAGTGATTATGAACAGATTTGTTTAGTTTTTCAAATGTTGGCGAATGATTTATCGATTAGGATGAAGAAAAATCGTGTTTTAACTAATAGTATATCGATTTCAATCCGTTATTTTGATTTTAGGACGATTAATCGGAGTATTAAATTGGATCAATATACTAATGCTAGTGATATTTTATATCAACAATCATTACTTGTTTATGATCGTAATGAAAGTGATCAATATATTCGTCATTTAGGTATTAGTACGAATAATTTAGTTAGTGAAGATAGTGTTATTGAACAATTAAATTTATTTGATAGTAATATTAATTATTCAATTGATGAAATTATTAGTACTTTAAATAGTAAAATGAATAAGGATGTATTTAAAAAGTTATCAAAGGTTGGTAAAGATGATGGAAAACAAACAATTAATTGATAAATATTTAAATTATATTTTTTCGGTCCTACAGAAGTCTTTGAATACGCGTTTAACTTATCAAAATCAGTTATATAATTTTAATGAGTATCTTGTTAATCATAATATCTTACTTAAAGATTTGGATAATGATGTTATTATTAATTATTTGAAATATTTAAAAGATAATGATTATAGAGATTTAAATCTCTCTTTAAGCGCCATAAAGGGGCTTATAAAGTATCTTAATAAGAATTATGATTATCTGATCAATATTGATGTTAAAGCGCTTAAAACACCGCAAAAGTTGCCGGTTGTATTAAATATTGATGAAGTAAAACAAATGATTAGTCTTATTGAAAATTCTACTGATTTATTGATCATCCAAATATTAGCTTTTAGTGGTTTACGGGTTAGTGAACTAGTAAACCTGAAAATTAGTAATATTAATTTTGAATTAAATTATTTTATCGTCTTAGGTAAGGGGAGTAAGGAACGATTAGTTCCATACTTAAAAGATATAAATAAACAAATGAATTATTATATTGAAACAATTAGAAAAAACAATAATATTCATAAATACGACAACTTATTAATAAATAGTAAAGGAAAAATAATAACTAGACAATATATCTATGAATTAGTTAAACAATTACAAAAGAAAGCCTTAATAACTAAAGAAGTATCACCACATACGTTAAGACATTTCTTTGCGACATATTTATTAAGTAAAGATGTTGATATTCGTTTTATTCAAGAATTACTAGGTCATAGTGATATAAGCACGACATCAATATATACTCATGTAGTAGATAACCAACTACAAAACATCTATCTAAAGTATCATCCTAATTCTCATAAATAATATTTACATAATATACATTATGCGAACTAATATATATATATAATAACCGGATATAATCCGGTTTTATTTTAATATATTGGTTAATATCTCTTTATATTGTTGCCATATGTCGTCTATTGGTTGTTTTAAATAGTTATTATCGACAAATCTAATGTTTGTTTGATTATATAATGATGTTTTCTTTATGGTTAATGGTTCACCATCGTATATGACAAAATTGGATAATAACCAGACGTTGTCGATGTCGTAGCCTTCGACCATTCTTTGTCTTGAGTCAACACAGCCGTATATGCGTCCTTTTACTTTGTACCATGTATTATCATTGATTATTGCTTTATCATAGATGTTTTTGTAAATATTACCGTACATATGAAATAAGCTATTTTTGTTACTATAGGAACAGCTGCTGCCATATTTTATTTGGGGATAATTGGTTCCTGGGCCACTTCTTGCACGAATATTAGTAAATATTGTTTGTAATGATGTGGCACGTATATCGGATTTTATGTGATAACTGAAGTATTTATCGTTGGATATTTGCGTTTGTTTTATAGGATAATAGAGGTCAATTATCCCCTTTTGTTTACTTGTTATACCTTTCACAACTAATTTTATTTGATATTCTTTATTGATATCGATTGCTGATAACGGTATTTTAGCGTCAAAACCGACATATGATAAGTCATAATAACAGCTGGTTTCTTTTTGGTTGTATTCATTAGAATAACACTTTCTTGCTCCCCCATATCTTTGGTTTTCAGTTTGGTCGACTCGATGATAGTCGACATCTTCAAATATTTGAAATTCATCGTTATATATGAAGTATATTGCATAGTCATGGTCGGTCGGACTACTATAATGTTGGTTTTGGTCGATGAAGGCCCATCCTTTGATTATTAGTTTGTCATCTTTTATTGATATGTCGTTTACTTCATATATGAGTTTGTCTTTGTTCATATTAGTGATTCCATCAAATGCTTGAATTGGTTGAAGATCACTTATTATGATTAGCGCCAGAAATAAAATAATGGCGCTACAATGTATAATACGATCCATCTACTCATGCGCGATTGCGATGTATAATAATTCTAAATGTTAATATTAATGTTGAAAAGAATAAAAATTGTAACATAATCGCATACCTCCTTAGTTATCTATAAAAAAAGAATAGGTTTATTCCTATTCTTTTTCAACTTTTTCGATAAATGTTGTGTATGGTTTAATAGTTACTTTTGTTTTCCGTTTTGAAACGATTTTTTCTTTTGTGAAGTTGTTTATTACTTCTTTAGGTTCTACGATTGTTTTTTTGAATTTTCCTAGTCCTCTTAAATCGATTTCATCAGCAGTCTTTAAAGTATTTGCTAGCACATCAAATAATGACTCAATGTATTTACTTGCTTGTGTTATGCTAATATCATTAATGATGCTAAATTCGCGGATAATGTCTTGTTTATTTACTTTATTCATATAACATTCCTCCTCTTAAATATTAGCACATATCTATATTTTTTCAATATATTTTTTAATTAATTTGAGATATATTGTTTTTTATTATACAATAATATTGGTGATAAATATGAAGGCATGTGGTATTGTTGTAGAATATAATCC
>JBATBW010000166.1:0-33470 GCA_049662565.1 Erysipelotrichaceae bacterium
TTCTAGCACCTATTTGTAAGATATCGACATATTTACTAACAATATCAATATCTTTGGCATCTACCACTTCTGTGATAGTTAACAAATTGGCCTTTTTACCTGCTTCTTGAAGCAAAATTAATCCATCTTCTTTTAGCCCTTGAAAAGAATAAGGTGATGAACGAGGTTTATATAAACCTCCTCTTAAAACATTTGCTCCATACTTTTTTACCTCATAAGCAATTTCTTCAATTTGTTCTTTTGATTCAACTGAACATGGACCAGCAATTTTTAAAAAATCGTGTCCGACATTGATATTACCAACACTAATTGTTGTTTTGTGTTCTTTATTGTTTAGCATAGTTAATGGTAAGTTTTCGAATTTTTCCATAAATTGCCTCCTGAATTTATATTATAAATCAAATTTATTATTTTTTCTTAATTTTGTTCATTTACTCGATTAGTTAAAATTTTATTGAAGTTGAGAATAAATAAGGTCATCGTTGTGAAAGATGCGATAATATCCGCAATCGCTTCGGCATAGAAAATACCGTTAACTTGAAGAAACATTGGTAATATGTAAGCTAAAGGAATCAAAAGTATTATTTTTCTTAATACAGCTAAAAACAAAGAAATTTTTGCTTGTCCTAACGACAAGAAAGTCATTTGACATGCCATCTGCATTCCCATTGGCCATGCCCCTAAGAAAAACATTTTCATATTTTTGCTCGCAAGGTTAATTAAAATTGGATCATCCGTAAAGATAGCTGCAATTATTGGTGAAAAGAATTGCATGATAAAGAACATCGATAAACAAAATAACGCTTCTGTTATCAACATAATTCTAAAAGTTTGACGTACACGGTCAATCTTTTTAGCACCATAATTATAACTAATTAAACTTTGAACACCCATACCAAATGCACTAGCTGGCATCATAACCATTTGCATACAACTAATTAATATGGTCATCGATGCAATATACATATCATTACCATAGGCAAGTAACTGCGTATTAAAAACAATTTGAATTGCTGCTTCTGTTATTTGCATTACAAATGGTGATAAACCTAAACCAATTATTGATAAGCATAATGCTTTGTCTAATTTAAAATTTTCCTTTTTTATATTCATTATTGATTTTTTACTAATTAAGAAAACTATTATCCAAATCGCTGAAACGCTTTGGGCAATAATTGTTGCATAAGCCGCCCCTTTTACACCTAAACCAAAAGTAAATATAAAGATAGGATCCAATATGATATTAATTATCGCCCCAATTAGTACACTAATCATTGCTACTTTTGTTTTTCCTTGGGCACTAATAAATTGATTTAGTCCTAAGGCTAGTTGAACACTAATAGTTCCTAATAAATATATATCTAAATATTCTAAAGCATAAGGTAATGTTTGAGCACTCGCCCCAAAAAACATTAATAGTTCTTCTTTAGTGAAGTAGATTATGGTAGTCAATAAAATTGAAATAATTATTAACAAGATAAAACTATTTCCCAATATTTTATTGGCACCTTTAATATCATTTTCTCCTAATTTAATACTTGCTTTTGGCGCTCCACCTGAAGCAATTAAAGATGCGAAAGAAGATATAATTATAATAATAGGTAAGGTAATTCCAATACCCGTTAATGCTACTGTACCAATATTTTCAATATGTCCAATATATATACGATCGACCATACTATACATAATATTAATTAATTGTGCTATTACCGTTGGTATAGCTAATTTAAATACTAATTTTCTTATATTTCCTGTTCCTAGTTCATTATTCATTTTTACACCTCTATATTTAACTATTATAACTAATATCAATATATTTATCAAAGAAATTAGAAAAAAACTATACCATTTTACAATATGGTATAGTTATGTTTTAATCTTCTAATAGATTTAGTAAAGCATTCACATATATTTCTATTGATTTATTTAGATTTTCTAAAGTAGTACATTCGTTAACATCATGCATATGCGAATCATAACCTTCAAATTCTGGTCCGAAAGCCACACAGTTATTAATGCCTCGGGCATATGTTCCTCCACCCATAGTTACTGGTTTTGCTTCGCCCATTACATCAGTATAAGCTTTCATTAATTTAGTTACTATCGGTTTATCCAAAGGATAATATAAACTCTTTTTGTTTCCTTCAATTTTAAATTCATAATTTCCCAAGTATTTTTCAATTTTATCTAGTACTTCTTGATTAGAAACGGTAATAGGAACACGAACATCAATTTCAAAATGAATTTTACCTTCCACTAAATTTGCTCTACCGACATTCATTGTAAGTAAACCTGATAAGTCATGATAATGAACATCTAAATTATCACCATTGAAAGAATTATTAAAATATTTATTGAATAAACTTAATGCTTCGTCATTATTGAATTGATTATACAAACCTAAAAGTGTATAAGTCAATGCATTAATGCCGTTTTCTGGTGTGCTACCATGGGCAGCTTTACCATAAACAGTAAATTGTGAGTCTTTTTTTGTCAAAGACAAACCATTTTCAATTAAATATGATTCAAAAGCAATTTCATCAAAATTACTATTTAATTCAAATCTTGCAATTGATGGAACACTATTTACCGCAACACCTGCACTTAAACTTTTAAATATTTCGCTTTTAACTTTAAAACTATAATGAACTATACCTTTTTCACCATGACACAAAGGAAATGGGCCATCAGGTGTAAATCCTATATCAAAATGACCTTCCTTTTTTACATAATGATCGATGCATCTAAATTCTGTTTCTTCATTACAACCAAAGACAATGCGAATTCTTTTATTAATATCTTTTTTGATATCCGCAACAATCTTTAAGGCAATATATGCTGCAGCCATAGATCCTTTATCATCACAAACACCACGACCGTATAAAGTGCCTTCTTTAACTGTTAATTCAAATGGATTTGTATCCCATCCTTCACCAGCTGGCACAATATCTAAATGTCCAATAATTCCAATTAATTCTCCACTATCACCAAAT
Organism: Erysipelotrichaceae bacterium; assembly: GCA_049662565.1. Taxonomy (GTDB): domain Bacteria; phylum Bacillota_I; class Bacilli_A; order Erysipelotrichales; family Erysipelotrichaceae; genus JBATBW01. The sequence continues at coordinate 2,994 of JBATBW010000166.1, forward strand.
TGCGCATAGCCACAGTAATTATCTAAGTTCTTTGTAAAAAAACCATCTTTTTCACATACGCTAAGCATATATTCTAAACACTCTTTATTTTCTTTACCAAAAACGTATTCGGGATTACTATCATCATATACACTATTAAAACTAACCAAATTTTTTATTATTTCTAATAATTTTGGCTCATAGTTTTTAATTTTTTCATTTATATTCATAATTAGTTCCTATAACTTTAAGAACTGTTCAACATTTAAAATGAATAATGTTGCACCACCAACTTGAACTTCAATAGGATATGCTGCAAATCGACCAATATCATAAGAAGTTGTAGAAGGAATAATTTCTGTTCTACGACTACTTTCTTTACCAATTATATCAATTACTTCTTTTACTTTTTCATCTTCCACACCACAAATTAACGTAGTATTACCAGCTTTTAAAAAACCACCCGTAGTTGCCAGTTTTGTAACAGAGAAACCTGCTTTATTTAATTCAATTGTTACTGCTTGACTATCTTCGTTAGAAACTATTGCTAAAACTAATTTCATAATAATATACCTCCTGATTCTTAATTTCATTATAAACTAATGTTATTTTATTATCAATATCAACATCTTTTACACCATACACAATAAGTACTTATCCACATAATGTGGAAAAGTGGAAAAACTAAATATAATCCTATTTTTATAGTCTTTTTTTTCTACAATTTATCGTGGAGAAATATTATTAATTTATAGGTTATCCCTTTATCCACATCAATATTTTTCGACAATCATTTAATCCACATATCATTAAATGTATTAAAGATGTGGAAAAGTGGAAAAGTCAATTAAAACACTGTTTTTTAAATATATATTTAATCATATAGTGTGGAAAATTTGTTAATAACCTAATTTATATGTTTTTCTTTACTTATTTTATATATAATTTAAATAGGTGATTATATGGAAAGCATTAATGAACAATATACTAGTATATGGAACAAAGCTTTGGAAATAATAAAAGAACGACGTTTCTCTAATGATGAAACGGTTTTTAATACGTTTTTCACAAGCAGTTATATTTATGAAATTAATAAGAATTATGTAACTATCTGTGTTAAAGATTATATTAATAAGACTATTATGATTAGTGAAATTGATTTAATTCAAGAAACATTAAGTGATATTTGTGAAAGAGAAATGGTATGTGCCATTGTTTTAGTATCTGAATTAAATAAATTAAATCACCAAGAAGAAAAAAAACCGACTATAAAAACCGATATTTCTACTTTAAATCCGAATTACACATTTGATAATTTTATTATTGGCAAATCAAACAAAGAATCTCATTCGGCAGCCCTAGCTGCAGCATTACAACCAGGTAAATTTTTTAATCCTTTATTTATTTATGGTGATACTGGATTAGGAAAAACTCATTTATTGAATGCCGTTGGTAATTATATTAATAATAATAATCCCAAATTAAAAGTGTTATATATTACATCTTATGAATTTGTCAACCAGGTTAGTAATTCAATTAAATCTAGTACTATAGATAAATATAAAGAAGATCTTGCTAATGTCGATGTTTTCTTAATTGATGATATTCAATTCTTATCAGGCAAAGAAAAATCAAACGAAATATTCTTTCATATTTTTAATGAATTAGTAAATAATAGAAAACAAATTATTATTACATCCGATAGACCACCAAATGATATCCGTGGCATTGAAGATCGATTAGTTTCGCGGTTTGTTGGCGGTTTAACAGTTGTTGTTGATTCACCAGAATATGAAACAGCCGTTAAATTAATTAAAAATATCTCTGATGATAATCATATTGAAATGGATGATATTGTAATTGAATTTATTGCGAATAATTATTCTAGTAATTTTAGATTATTGGAAGGAACATTAAATCGTTTACTTTTCGGCTTAATTGATAATAATGAAGAGCGAATTACATTAGATTTAGCTTTAAATATTTTAAAAGAAAAAAATAAAAAAATTAGTATTATTACTACCAATAATATTAAAAAGATAGTAAATGAATATTTTGGTTTAAGTAAGGGTCAAATAGAATCTAAAAATAGAACAAAAACTATAGTTAATGCACGTCATATTGCTATATATTTATGTCGTAAACACTTAGATATTCCTTATACTAAAATTGGTGAAGAATTTGGTAATCGCGATCATTCTACAATAATGAGTAGTTTTGATAAAATAGATAAAGGAATAAAGATTAACAATGAGCTAAAACATGTTATAATTAAATTAGAAAGTTTATTAAACAAATAATAAACAGTAATTGTGGACTTTTTTTAACTTAAAAATAAGCATTTTTTGGACTTTTCCACTTTTCCACAGTCCTAATAGTAATAATTATATTTAATATTTATAAAAGGAGATCAATATGAATTTCAAAATTTCGACAAAAACATTAAATACTGCAATTGATAATATTTCGAAAGTTATTAATTCAACTTCGTTAAAACCCGAGTTAAATGGAATTAAAATTGTTGTAGACTATACTCAATTAATTTTTATTGCTAGTGACAACAATATGTCGGTTCAACTTAATTTGAACATTGATGAAAATAGAGATATTCAAATTATTAATATTGGTACTGTTTTAATAAATCGTAATTTAATTGATTTATTCCATCGAATTAATTCTGAATATGTTGAGTTTGAAATTATTGATGGCAATTTAATGAAAATATCTTCTGATAATTTAGTTACTGAAGTAAGTTGCTTTGATGTAAATGAATATCCGATTATTGATTTTACTCAACCAGAAATTACCTTCAAATTGGAAAATAATTTATTAAATAAAATTATTCGTCAAACAGCTTTTTGTGCTAGTGATAAAGAAAATAGACCAACTCTTACTGGTATAAATTTCAAAGCTAATGATAATATGTTAACTGTTACTTGTACTGATGGATATCGTTTAGCTAAGAAAGTTGTTAATATTGATTTTTCTAATAATTTTGATGTAACTATTCCAGCGGATAGTTTAAATAAAATTGATCGTATTATTAATGATGATCAAGTTCTTACTTTTTCTTTAAATAATAATAAATTACAAATTATCAAAGATAATTATATTATTCAAACTCGTTTGATTGATGGTAAATATCCAGAGACAAGTAGTTTTATTGCAAATAATTTTGATAAGAAATTAGTTATTGATTCAAAGGAATTATCTAATGCGATTAGTAGTTCATTATTTATTAAAAGAGATGGAATGTCTATTGTTACTTTATATTTATCGAGTAATGAAGTAATTTTGACTTCTAATAATGATGAAAATTCTATTAAAGTTAACTTAACTAATTTTGAGTATGAAGGTGATCCATTCACAGTTACTTTTAGTTCTAAATATGCTTTACAAGCACTAAGTGGTTTATCAAGTAGTACTGTTATATTTAATTTTATATCAACATTTAAACCATTTATTATTAAACCTATGGATGATACAACTATCTTACAATTAATTTTACCGGTTAAGACCAAATAAAGTCTTTTTAAGTCATATTTTATATTAATATATCCCTATACATAGGGATATATTTTTTTTGTAAAATGTGCTATAATTTAACAGGTGATAATATGAATAAAAAAGAAGTTAAAATTATAGGAGAATATATTAATTTAGGTCAACTTTTAAAATTGACAGATTTTATTGATTTTGGTGGAGAAGCTAAGTCATTCTTATTAGAAAATAAAGTATTAATTAATGATCTAGAAGATAATAGAAGAGGAAGAAAATTAAGACCTGGTGATATTGTTGTTATTGATGATACTACTATTTATTTAAAATAATGAAAATTGTATCTTTAGAATTAAAAAATTTTCGTAACTATGAGTATTATCAATATAATTTCAATAATAACTTAGTTTTAATTGTTGGTAATAATGGTGTAGGAAAAACGAATGTTTTAGAAGCACTATATTTATTATCTACTAATAGATCTTTTAGAACTTATGATAATATTTCTTTAATTAATAATAATACGCCAATAGATTATTCAAGTATTAGTTGTAAATTAGTAAAAAATGAAAACATTTATAATTTAAAAGTAAATATTGAAGAGAAAAATAAGCGATTATTTATTGATAATTCTTTAATAAATAAGTCTAGTGATTTTATTGGCAATTTAAATGCGGTTTGTTTTATACCTAGCCAACTTAATTTATTTAATGAGTCACCTAAATATCGTCGTAATTTTTTTGATAGCGAGCTTGCTAAATTATCAAAGAGTTATACTAAAAATTTGAATAGTTATTTGAGTGTTATTAAGAATAGAAATATTTTATTGAAAGAAAAAAGTATTGATAATGATTTAATTACTGTTTTTAATCAACAATTATCAAATTTAAATATGAAGATTGGTCAACAACGATCAAAGTTAGTAGATAAAATTAATAATTTAATTAATGATAAGTTTTATAGTTTGACTAGAGAAAATATTGGTAAAATATCAATTAAATATTTTACTAATATTGATATTAATAGTTTAGAAAGTAATATGAATTTATATAAAAACTATTTAGAGAGAGATCAATTATTAAAATTCACTTCAATTGGTGTTCACAAGGACGATTTTAAATTTTATATTAATAATCATAAGATTGAAGAATATTGTAGTAGTGGACAATGTCGTTTGGTTTTACTCGCAACTAAATTAGTTTTTGTGGATATTATTAAGGAAATTATTAAAGATGTTCCTATTTTATTATTAGATGATATTTTATCAGAATTAGATGATTTAAAAATTAAGAATTTATTTGATGTATTAGATAGTAAACAACAAGTATTTATTACTACTACTAGTATAAACAAAAATTTAATTAATCGAAATTTTCAATTAATTAAAGTTGGATAGGAGAATATATGGATATTATTGATGAAAGTAAAGAATATACCGCATCAGACATACAAGTATTAGAAGGATTAGAAGCGGTAAGAAAAAGACCAGGGATGTATATTGGTACTACATCAAGTCGAGGTTTACATCATTTAGTATGGGAAATAGTCGATAATTCTATTGATGAAGCTTTAGCAGGATATGCAGATAGTATTCAAGTTGTAGTAGAAAAAGGTGATGTTATTAGTGTAACGGATAACGGAAGAGGAATGCCAGTTGGTATTCATCCTAAAACTAATAAATCATCAGTGGAAACAATTTTTACCGTTCTTCATGCTGGTGGTAAATTTGGTGGTGGTGCATACAAAGTATCAGGTGGATTACATGGAGTAGGTGCTAGTGTCGTAAACGCTCTAAGTGAATGGTTAGAAGTAATTGTTTATAAAGATGGTCACATTTATCACCAAAGATTTGAAGATGGTGGTAAACCCGTAAAAGATTTAGAAAAAGATGGAACTACAACTTTACATGGTACACAAGTTCGTTTTAAGGCTGATGGTACTATTTTTACAGACACTACAACTTACGATTTTGAGACTTTAAAAAATCGTATTCGTCAAATTGCTTTTCTAAATAAAGGAATTCGTATCACACTTAGTGATGAAAGAGAAGAGCAAAAGAAGGAAGTTACTTTCCATTATGAAGGTGGAATTAAAGAATATGTTGCTTTTTTAAATACAAAAAGATCACCAATTATCGACGATGTTGTTTATTGTGAAGGTGTACAAGATGAAATCACTGTTGAAATAGGTCTACAATATCATGCAGGATATGACAATATTCTATATTCTTTTTGTAATAATATTAACACTGTTGAAGGTGGTATGCATGAAGATGGATTTAAAGAGTCTTTAAGAAGAGTTATCAATAACTATGCGAAAAGTAATAACTATTTAAAAAAGGATGAAGAAGGATTAACCCAAGACGATGTTAGAGAAGGATTAACTGCAATAATATCTATAAAACATCCAAACCCTCAATATGAAGGTCAAACAAAAAGCAAGTTAGGGAACAGTGAAGTTAAGAAAATTGTTAATTCAATATTTGGATCGGAATTAGAACGATACTTATTAGAAAATCCCGCGAATGCCAAAATAATAATCGAAAAATCTTTAATGGCATCTAAAGCACGATTAGCTGCAAAAAAAGCTCGTGAACTAACAAGAAGAAAAAATGCTTTAGAAATAAGTTCATTACCAGGTAAATTAGCTGATTGTTCTAACAATGATGCATCACTATGTGAAATTTTTATTGTCGAAGGAGATTCAGCCGGAGGTAGTGCAAAAGATGGTAGAGATCGTGAATATCAAGCAATTTTACCATTAAGAGGTAAAGTTCTAAATGTGCAGAAGGCACGACAACATAAAATATTTGAAAATAATGAAATTGGAACGATGATCACTGCTTTTGGTTGTGGTTTTGGTGATGAATTGGATATTAATAAATTGAGATATCATAAAATAATAATTATGACCGATGCCGATGTTGATGGTGCTCATATTAGAACTTTATTATTAACATTTTTCTATCGTTTCTTTAGATCAATTATCGAAGAAGGACATGTATATATAGCTCAGCCACCTCTATATAAAATTTCAAGGGGCAATTCATTTAAATATGCTTATGATGAAAAAGAATTAAATATATATAAAGAAGAATATAAAGAAAAATATAGTATTCAACGATACAAAGGGTTAGGGGAAATGGATGCCGAACAACTATGGGAAACAACTATGGATCCTTCACAACGTGTATTATTAAAAGTAGAACTTGAAGACGCTATTGAAGCCGATGAAGTTTTTGAAATGTTAATGGGTGATGAAGTAGCGCCAAGAAAAGAATTTATTACTTCAAACGCTCATTTAGTTAAGAACATTGATTTGTAGGAAGGAGAATATCATGGAAGAAATTATCGAAAAAATAAATGTTAAGCCAGTAAATATTTCTCATGAAATGAAGAATTCTTTCCTAGAATATTCAATTTCAGTAATTGTAAGCCGAGCACTACCCGATGTGAGAGATGGGTTAAAACCCGTGCACAGAAGAATTGTCTTTGTCATGAATGATTTAGGAATCTACAACGATAAGCCACATAAAAAATGTGCCAAAATCGTTGGGGATGTTATGGGACGCTTTCACCCTCATGGTGATAGCGCAATATATGAAACAATGGTAAGAATGGCGCAAAAATTTTCATATCGATATATGTTAGTAGATGGCCATGGAAACTTTGGTTCAATTGATGGTGACGGAGCCGCAGCAATGCGTTACACCGAAGCTAGAATGTCAAAAATATCTATGGAATTAGTAAGAGACATCAACAAAAATACAGTTGATTTTGTCGACAACTACGATGGAGAAGAACAAGAACCAACAGTATTGCCTGCTCGTTTTCCTAATTTATTAGTAAATGGAGCCGAGGGTATTGCGGTAGGTATGGCAACAAAAATACCTCCTCATAATTTAGGGGAAGTAATTGATGGAGTAATTGCGGTTATGGAAGATGAAGACATCACTAATACCCAATTAATGGACTATGTTCAAGGGCCAGATTTTCCAACAGGAGCTTATATTTTAGGAAAGTCAGGAATCAAACAAGCTTATGAAACTGGAAGAGGTTCAATAGTAATTCGTTCTAAAACACATATTAAAGAGTTAGCAAACGGAAAAAAACAAATAATTATTACGGAAATTCCTTACCAAGTAAATAAAGCTTTGTTAGTAGAAAAGATCGCCGACTTAGTAAAAAATAAGCAAATTGAAGGAATTACTGGATTGAAAGACGAATCTAATCGTGAAGGAATTCGGGTAGTTATTGAAATTAAAAGGGAAACAAATGAAGAATTGATATTAAACCAACTATACCGATTAAGTTCATTACAAACTTCATTTGGTGTTAATGCCCTAGCTTTAGTAAATAACCGACCATTACAATTAGATTTAAAGAGTATCCTAAAAAATTATTTGGACCACCAAATAGAAGTAATAGTGAGAAAAACACAATTTGATTTAAACAAATCAAAAGATCGCGCCCATATTTTAGAGGGTTTAATGATTGCCTTAGACAATATTGATGAAGTTATTCATATTATTCGTTCATCTTACAATGATGAAGAAATAATCACAAAATTTGATGAACGCTTTAATTTAACAGAAAAACAATCTAAAGCAATTTTGACAATGCAATTAAGAAGGTTATCGGGATTAGAAAAAGATAAAATTGCAAATGAGTATAATGAATTATTAAAAACAATTGAAGAATTAGAATTTATTCTTGCGAATCATTATAAAGTATTGGAAATTATCAAAGCCGATCTATTAGCGGTCAAAGAAAAATATGGTGACAAACGTCGATCAGAAATTATTGATTCTGATTTAGATCTATTAGATGAAGATTTAATTTTAAAAGAAGATGTTGTAATATCTCTTTCATTAAATGGTTATATTAAGAGAATTCCAATTGATACTTACCGTTCGCAAAATAGAGGAGGACGCGGGGTAAAAGGAATGACTTTAAATAACGATGATATACTTGATCAAATCACGACAATGAACACTCATGATTATTTATTAGTGTTTACTAATTTTGGTAAAGTGTATCGTATTAAAGGATACCAAGTACCAAACGCCGGAAGAACAGCAAAAGGCATACCAGTAGTTAATTTACTAAGCTTAGATAAAAACGAAAAAGTTAAAGCATTATTAAGCTCATCAGTGGAAAATGATAGTAAGTATTTATTCTTCGTTACAAAAAATGGTTTGGTTAAAAGAACATCAATGCATGAATTTGAGTCAATTAGACAAAACGGGAAGATTGCGATTGGTTTAAAAGAAGATGATGAACTTATTAGTGTAAAATTAACGAGTGGCGAAGATGAAGTAATCATTGCAGGTGCTAATGGCAAAACTGTTCGCTTTAACGAAAAAGACGTAAGATGTATGGGAAGAAATGCTAGTGGAGTACGCGGATTCAATATTGATAATAGCGAAGTAATCGGCATGTGCATAAAGAGCGAAGGCGATATAATACTTGCGATAAGTGAAAAAGGATACGGCAAGAAAACACCAGTTGACGAATATCGTATCACTAACCGCGGAACCAAAGGAGTTAAAACCATTAACATTACCGACAAAAACGGAAAACTTGTCGCAATAAAGACTATTAAGGGCGATGAAGACATTCTAGTTATTAGTTCTAATGGTATTATAATTAGAACTAATGTTGAAAATATTTCCTTCCAAGGAAGAGCTGCTCAAGGTGTAAGGATCATTAATCTTGATGATGACTCAACAGTGTCAAATGTTGCAATTGTCGATAAAGAAGAAATTGAAGATATTATTGACACACCAAGTGAAAACATTTAAAATATACCTGTAACAAAGATAAAGAATATAGTAAATAATAGAGATTTATAGAGAGTGTTTGGTTGGTGAAAAAACATATGATACTATTATTGAATCTCCTCTTTTAGTTAATCGTTAACTGCGATAAAGTATTGAGATATATCAGTAGATATATGAATTAGGGTGGCAACACGAGGTATCGTCCCTAGACGATACCTTTTTATTTTATATAAAGGAGAAAATCATGTTAGACATCAATTTAGTAAGAAAAAACCCCGAATTAATCAAAGAAAACTTAAAAAAGAAATTTCAAGAAAACAAATTGCCTTTAGTAGATGAAGTATTTGAACTAGATCAAAAAGTAAGAGAAATCAAAACAAAAGGTGACGAACTACGAGCAAAAAGAAATTCGACAAGCAAATTGATTGGTCAATTAATGGGACAAAAGAAATTTGAAGAAGCAGAACAAACAAAACTCGAAGTTAAAAATATCGGTGATGAAATTATAAGTTGTGAACAACAAGAAGAAAAAATAGCGGAAAGAGTCAAAGAAATAATGATGATTCTACCAAACATCATCGACCCAAGCGTACCAATCGGAAAAGATGATAGTGAAAACGTGGAACTAGAAATATTTGGTGAACCACTAAATAAAAATTTCGAAGTCCCTTATCATGTCGAAATATTAGAAAAATTAAATGGAGTTGATTTTGAATCAGCGCGCAAAGTGAGTGGAAGTGGATTTTATTATCTATTAGGCGATGTAGCTCGGCTCCATTCTGCAATCATTAGTTATGCACGTGACTTTATGATTGACAAAGGATTTACGTATTGTATTCCCCCATATATGATTCGTCAAAACGTTGTTAGTGGTGTTATGAGTTTTACAGAAATGGAAAGTATGATGTATAAAATCGAAGGGGAAGATTTGTACCTAATTGGAACATCAGAACATTCGATGATTGGAAAATTTATTGATACAATTGTCGATGAAAAAACTTTACCACAAACACTTACCAGTTATTCACCATGTTTTAGAAAAGAAAAAGGGGCGCACGGCTTAGAAGAAAGAGGAATATATCGTATTCACCAATTCGAAAAGCAGGAAATGGTCGTAGTATGTAAACCCGAAGATTCAATTGAATGGTTTGAAAAAATGTATCACTACACGGTTGAATTATTTCGCAGTTTAGATGTTCCAGTAAGAACAATTGAATGCTGTAGTGGTGATCTTGCTGATTTAAAAGTAAAGAGTATTGATGTGGAAGCATATAGTCCAAGACAAAATAAATATTTTGAAGTAGGCAGTTGTTCTAATTTAGGTGACGCTCAAGCTCGCCGCTTACAAATCAGAGTAGATGGCGAAAACGGGAAATATTTTCCACATACATTAAACAACACTGTGGTCGCGCCTCCAAGAATGTTAATTGCTTTTTTAGAAAACAACCTAAACGAAGACGGAAGTGTCAATATCCCGACAGCATTACAACCGTATATGGGCGGGAAAACAGTTATTAAATAATTATTTGAGACGATAGCGATATCGTCTTTTTTTGTTCCACGTGAAACAATAATAATAAAGCAATCGACAATGTTCCACGTGAAACAATAATATTAAAATAAACATCTGTAAGTTGTTGAAAATACACCAAATTCAAGGTATAATAATTAAGGTACAACAAGTAAGATCGAATCAGGTCAGGACCGGAAGGTAGCAGCCTTAAGACTCATTACTTGTGTGTGCCATTTTTATTAGATGCAGGTATATATGGAAAAAGAAAAATACATGTTAATGGCATTAAAAGAGGCGCAAAAAGCGTACAATAAGAATGAGGTTCCTATAGGTGCCGTAATTGTCAAAGATGACAAAATAATATCGAGAGCGCACAATTTAAAAGAAAGTAATCATTTAGTAACTAGTCATGCGGAAATTCTTGCGATTAATAAAGCGTGTAAGAAATTAAAAAACTGGCGGCTAATTGATTGTGATATATATGTAACGATGGAACCATGTATTATGTGTGCAGGAGCATTAATGCAATCAAGAATAAAAAACATATACTATGGGATGCCCGACAATCGCTTTGGCGGCATCATATCAAAAATAAAAACATTTGAAACGGAAGGTTTAGATAGTTACCCCAATGTTAAGGGAGGTATATTAGAAAAAGAGTGTGTTGAAATAATTCAAAAATTCTTTCAACAACGACGAAAGGAGAAATAAATGGCATACAAGGTATTATTTAGAAAATATCGTCCACAAAATTTTGATGAAATTGTTGGTCAACAACATATCGTTAAGACGTTAAAAAACGAAATAAATAATAATAAAATAGCTCATGCATACTTATTTTGTGGGCCTAGAGGGACAGGGAAAACATCGATGGCAAAGATTTTTTCAAAAGCCTTAAACTGTACAGCAACTGATATAATTTGTAATAATTGTGATAACTGTATAAGCGTCAACGAAAATAATCATCCCGATGTTGTTGAAATTGATGCGGCCAGTAACAATGGTGTAGAAGAAGTACGGAACTTAATAGAAAAAGTAAAGTATTCACCAATTAAAGGGAAATACAAGGTATATATTATCGATGAAGTGCACATGATGACAACAAGCGCATTTAATGCTTTGCTAAAGACCTTAGAAGAACCACCATCAAATGTCATCTTTATATTAGCGACCACAGAACCATATAAAATATTGCCGACGATAATTTCTCGATGTCAAAGATTTGATTTTTCAAAACTATCAAATGAAGAAATTAAAGAAGGTTTAGTTAAGGTTTTAGAACAAGAAAATATCAGTTATGATGAAAAAGTTGTCGAAGAAATCGCCAAACTGTCTGATGGAGCACTGCGTGATGCGTTAAGCATAACTCAACAATTATTGTCTTATACTGATAATAAGTTGACTATTGATGATTTGTATCAAATATATCGCTTAATAAGCAAAGAACAAAAATTAGATTTTTTAACTAATATATATAATAACGAAAATCTTAGAGTTGTTGAAAAGATTAGAGATATTATTGATGAAGGGTATGATTTAAAACGTCTAACAATGGACTTTGTAGACATTATTAAAGAGTGTTTATTCTATTTCTTTACTAACGATGAAAAAATACTAAAAATATTAACTATTGACGAAGCTAAAGAATTAATGAGTCAAACCAATGAAAAAGAATTGTTTAAAGATCTTGATAACTTAATGATGGCGATTGATAACTATAGCTATACAACGGATATTAATAATCATTTTGAGTTATGCATATTAAAATTATTAAAGAATAATTCATCTGCAATATCAAAAAAAGTTGCAATTGAAGAAAAGAAAGAAATCATTAACGAAATTAAAAAGGAAGTTGAAGTCCCTAAAAAAGAAATAGAAACTAAAAAAATGGTTGAAGAAAATAATGATGATTATTTGTTGTCATTATTAAAAAGAGCTAGTAAAGATTATCGTAATATTTATCATGAAAAGTGGTCATTAGTAGATAATTATTGTTGGGATGAACGCTTTAAGGTTTGTGCTAATCAATTAAAAAATATTGCTTTATTTGGATGTGGTGCGGATTACATAATCGTTGTATGTCCTTATCCTGAGTATCTTACTTATTTTAATGATGAAGATAATCAAAAATTAGTTATAAATTTTATGAATCAAATAATTGGTCATAAAGTTAAGTTGTTTGCGATTACATCAAATGATCGAGATCGCCTATTAATAAAGTTTAAAGAACAGAGTGTAACTAATCAATTAAAGAGTGCGCCAAAGATTGATTTTAGTAATTATGAAGATGGAGCAAATGATCCAGTAATTGATTTTTTCGAAGGAAATGTTGAGGTAAAAGAATAATGGATTTTAATAAATTAATGCAACAAGCAAATGCAATGCAAAAGAAAATGGAAAAACAAAAAGAGGAGTTTAATAACACTGCTTTTATCGGTGAAGCATCGAATGGTATGGTGAAAATTACTTTATTAGGAAATAGTAAAGTTGAAGAAGTGTATATTGATAATCAATTGGTAGAAGAAAAGGACCAAGACATTCTACAAGATCTAGTGAAGATTGCTTTAAATGATGCTTTAGATAAAGCTAATAAAGCAAACGAAGATGGCTTCAGTAATCTTGCGGGAAATATGCCTAAATTATTCTAATATGTATCCAAAAGAGTTTAATGATTTAATTGTTCAGTTAAAAAAACTTCCTCAATTAGGAAACAAGGCGGCTGAAAGATATGCCTTTACTTTATTAAATATGAACGAGGAAGAAATTAATAATTTTGTTGCTGCCATAAAAAAAGCTAATGCCAATATAAAAAAATGTGAACAGTGCAACTTTCTTACTAATAATGATTATTGTGAAATGTGTCATGATCCAAGTAGAGATAAAAGTATCCTATGCGTTGTTTTGAGTCCTAAAGATGTCATTGCGATGGAAAAAACGCAAAAATATAATGGTAGATATTATGTTTTAGAAAAAGAAATATCACCATCTAAAGGTATAATGCCAATGGATTTATCTTTAGATAAACTTTTGGGTCAATTAAATGATGTGAAGGAAGTGATATTAGCTTTAAGTAGTACAATTGATGGAGAAACAACGTCATTATATTTAAGTAAGATATTAAGTAATTATCCATTAAAAGTCAGCAAAATCGCATCGGGAATTCCAATGGGGGCTCAGTTTGATTATGCAGACGAGTTAACAATAATTAAAGCTTTGGAAGGAAGAAGTGAAATAAAATAAGCAATTTTACTTATCAGTTTTGATAATTAAAATTGCTTTTTATATTGAATTAATTGCTCGTAGAAATTTCGAATAAGGATTTTCCTGATAGATAATATTTGCTTGATTTAATATGTTGGTAAATTCTTGGACATAATCATGGACAGAAGTAACTTCATATTCGATTTCATAATCGACAATATTATTATAGTAATTGATATCTAAACATAATTGGGCAAATGGTAAATTAATAAGGTGACGTTTGGTTGTTAAAGAGCAAATCAAATTATAAGGATAAGATATATTGTTTTGTTCTAATATTTTGGTCATTTCTTTACTATAGATATCACCAGGATATTCATACTCAAAAAGATTAGATCCTCTTTTAATTTTAAATGTTGATATCTTATCATCGTTGATAATTCTTTCGCGTAATACAGCTTTAAGATTACGTATTTGTTTTTTTTCATCGATATAGTAATAATTAGTTTGGTTTATTATTTGATAATTGGGATATAAACATAGTAATTGGTAGAAATCTTTTTCGTTTACTAGGGTTTTTAGTTCTAATTCGATATTGTCATTCATATAAATTTTTCAACTCCTTTTAAATATGATACAATATAAAAGTAAATAAAGGAAGTGAGTCACTTGAAATACGCTATTGTTAGTAAGCCAGATGAAATGTCAAATGCAATATCAATACACATACGTAACAAATTAGATGAAGCTAATTGGATTGAATCTACATGTCCGGAAATTGTAATAACTGTTGGCGGTGACGGGACAATTTTATTTGCGATACAAAAATATTTTAGTTTGTTAAAAAATATAATGTTTGTTGGTTTAAAAACAGGAACACTTGGTTTCTTAACTGATTATAATGAAAATGAAGCTGATATGTTGATTGAAGACTTATTACATAAACAACCAATAATTGTTTCAAAAAGAATGGTAGAAGCCGATATATTTTGTGAAAATCAAGTTAAAAAAATATGGGGTCTAAATGAAATTCGTATCGAAAATAATGTTAATACTCAGATAATGGATATCTATGTTGATGATGATTTTTTAGAAACATATCGCGGTAGTGGAATTTGTGTAGCAACACAGGCAGGATCGACGGCTTTTAATCGGGCAGTAAATGGAGCAATTATTGATGAAAACCTTCAGCTCATTGAACTAAGTGAAATCATTCCCTTAAGGAATCGAGAATATACTACATTAGGTTGTTCCGTTGTTTTACATTCTAATCGGCGAATAAAAGTGGTTAGTGATGATTTTAAGAATGCTGTTCTTTGTTATGACCAAACTAATTTTTATTTAGATGGTTGTAAATTAATTTATATTTATTTGTCGGACAAGAAGGTTAAGTTTGCTTCTTACCGAAATCATTCATATATTAAGAGATTAAAAACTTTATATTAGGAGGTATATCATGCGTAAATGGCAGTCTCATTTGGAAATGGCACAATTGCCATTAAAAATCATATTTATAGCTGTAATCTTTAACGCTATTGCAACTTTAATTTTAGATAGTTCTATTAGTGGAGCAATCAGTGTTTTTGGTAATCAGTGGGTAGTCTTAGTTTTTAATGTGATAAGAACTATTGCCCAAAATATTATTAATAATTTCCCGTTATTATTTTTGATTAGTTTTATTTCTCGTCGATATGATTCATATGTTCCAATTATTGGAGGAGTAGTAGGATATATTACTCTACATGTTGTCAGTATGTTTGTTGCGAGTAGAAATATTGCAGGCTATTATTTTAGTGAAACATTAGGTATCAAATACACTATTGAACAAATAATTAACACTACTCCAAGTACTATTTATCCTATTCAGTTTGGCATTATTGGAACTATTTTAATTATTTTTATAGTTCGTCGTGTTTATCATAATTCTCGGGTTAAGGCAGCGCATGGTTTTATGTCTTATGTTGATCGTGATACTTATGCGATTGTAATGATTATGTTATCATCTATAGTTTTAGGTATTGTTCTATCAATTGCTTGGATATACGTTGCGCAACTCAACGACTTTATTTATGCAACTATTGCGAGCGATATTTCCAATCCGATGAATATGTTTATTTACGGTGTTTTAGATGTGGTGAGTACTCTTTTGGGTTTTAATAATATTTTATACCAAAATTTCTGGTTCACTAATTTAGGCGGTACTTGGATTGATACTTTTGGCACTACTTTCTCTGGTGATGTTTCAATGTTTACAGCTTTATCTAAAAACTTGATCGCAACATCAGGAGCGGGAAGATTTATTACGCCTTATTATTTAATTAATTTGTTCGCGATACCGGCTTATGTAATCGTCTCTCGTCAAATGTTTACTAATAAAAAAGAAAAGAGAAAATACTTTTCATTTATGATTATTGCTATTCTAGCTTCTTGGTTAGGTGGAACTATTCTTCCTTTCTTATTATTCCTATTATTTGCTGCACCTTTCATGTTATTGTTGCATACTGGGTTTACAGCCGTTCTTTTCGCGTTAATGTCAGGATTATCAATATTTGTTGGTTATAGTTATTCAGGAAGTATTATAAATGCTGTCCCAGGAAATATTATTGATTTAATTGCCCAATTATTAAATGGGTATAATGCGATGAATATTTATAAAATGTTAGGTGTTGGTGTTATTGTATTTATTTTGTATTTTATTTTTACTCGTTATTATTATCATAAATTTGCTCATGTTATTTTAGGAAGTAATGAAGAATTGATTGATAATATTATCGATTCTTTTGGTGGGATATTTAATATAGAAACTATTGATTCGACAATCAATAAATTAGTGTTCACAGTAAAAGATAAGAGTAAATTAAATTTTGAATTCCTTTTAGATACTCATATTAATAAAGTTGTGGAAACAATGAATGGTTATGAAGTTAATTTTGGTAGTGATAGTTATATCGTTCGACAACTTATCTTAGATTTTAAAATGAAAGCTGAGTATATTAATGGATAAAAAATATTCGCCAATGATGGAAAATTATCTAAAATTAAAAAAAGAATATGCAGATACTTTAATTTTTTATCGATTAGGTGATTTTTATGAAATGTTTTTTGATGATGCTATAATCGCATCAAAAGTATTAGATTTAGTGTTAACGGGACGAAATGCCGGGGTAGAGGATAAGGTGCCAATGTGTGGAGTTCCTTTTCATGCGGTTAATGGTTATTTAACTAAATTAGTAAATTCCGGATATAAAGTCGCAATAGTAGAACAAATGGAAGATCCCAAAGAAACTAAAGGTATTGTAAAAAGAGAAGTAGTTAGAATTGTAACTCCAGGCACTAATATTGATAATGAAGAAGATATGATTATGGCAATGTCCACAAATAACAATATGGTAAAGGCGGTTATTGCTAATTTTGCAATTGGGACAATTTTAACTCATCAACTACCATTATCTAATATTAGTAATTTTATTGAAGAATATAATATTAAAGAAGTAATTGTAGATCATAGAAACACATCATTAGATAAGATGGATTTAAAAATTATTATTAGTAAAATCGATAGTTGTGAAATTAATCATTCGTTAATTAATCATAGTGACTATGATGGTGAATTAACGTTGTTATTTAATTATTTTTGTACTAGTGTAAAACATGACTTAAAACACTTTACAAAGATTGAAAACTTGATTAATAAAGATACTTTAAAAATGGATTATAATTCGTTAATTAATTTAGAGTTAATTAATAATCGTTTTAATGATAATAAGATTTCTTTATTTAAGTATTTGAATCATTGTCAAAGCGCATTAGGAAGTAGAGAATTAAAAAGATATATTGAAAAACCATCGACTAATATCGATGTTATTTCTTATCGTCAAAATGTGATTAAATATTTAAACGACAATTATTTAATAAAAGAGAAACTTAAAAAAGAGTTGTCACAAATATATGATTTAGAAAGAATTATTGCTCGTATTTCCTATAATCAAGCTAATGTAAAAGATTTAGTTGCCTTAAAAAATAGTTTGATGAGTTGTGAAAATGTGTATAAATTGTTGAATGATGAAATTTTTGGTAAATTTCATAATCTAAATTTAGGTAATGAAATTGTTGAAAAATTGGAAAAAGCTATAAATGTTGAAGATAGTGAACAAATATTTAAAATGGGGTATGATGAAAATTTAGATTATTATCGTAATATCCAACAAAACCAAAATAATTGGTTAAGTGATTTTGAACAACGAATTAAAGATCAAACAAATATTAAAAACATTAAGATTGGCTATAATCGCATATTTGGTTACTATATTGAAGTTAGTAAAGGGAATATAAGTTTAGTTAAAGAAGAATATGGGTTTATTCGTAAACAAACTTTAGGCACTTGTGAAAGATATGTTACTAAAGAATTAAAAGATCAAGAAGATATTATCGTGTCAAGTTATGATAGAGTGGCAAAAATTGAAAAAGAATTGTTTAATGAGTTAATTAATTGGTTAGCTAATTATGCAAAAGAAATTCAAGAAATTGCATATTATATTAGTGAAATAGATGTATTGTATGGTTTAAGTGTAGTGAGCGATCAAAATGATTTTGTTTGCCCAACTTTTAATAATGATAATATTGTTCAAGTTAATAATTTAAAGCATCCAATTATTGCTTTAGAGAAGAAAACTAATTATATAAGTAATGATTGGGTAATGGATCAAGAGACTAATACACTATTAATTACCGGACCTAATATGGGTGGGAAATCTACTTATATAAGACAAATTGCTATCGCAGTAGTTATGGCTCAAATGGGATGTTATGTTAATGCGAAACAAGCTAATTTACCAATATTTGATCAACTTTTTACAAGAATTGGTGCTAGTGATGATATCACTAGTGGACAATCAACATTTATGGTAGAAATGAATGAAGCAAATAATGCTTTACAAAATGCAACTAAAAACTCTTTAATTTTATTTGATGAGTTGGGACGTGGAACATCAACTTATGATGGTATGGCTTTAGCTCAAGGGATGATTGAATACATAAGCACATGTATTAAGGCGAAAACTTTATTTAGTACGCATTATCATGAGTTAGTAACTTTAGAAGAATCATTACCAAACTTAAAGAATATCAATGTTAAAGTAATGGAAAAAAATCATCAAATCACTTTCTTATATCAAGTAGTAAGTGGTAAAGCGGATAAGTCTTATGGTGTTAATGTTGCGCGTTTAGCAAACTTACCACAGTCGGTATTAGATCGTGCCCAATATTTATTGAATGAATATGAAGATAATCATGATATGCGACAAAACGAAATGATCTTTGAAATGATTAAAGAACCACAAGGATATAAGAAAATAAAAGAATTATTACAAGGCATTAATCCGGATGAAATAACTCCAATGCAAGCTTTAAATTTAATTAATAAATTAAAAGAGGAAATTAAAGATGAGTAACATTCGGTTATTAGATAATCATTTAACTAATTTGATTGCGGCCGGAGAAGTTGTAGATCGCCCAGTATCAATAGTTAAAGAGTTAGTAGAAAATGCGATTGATGCGAAAAGCACCAATATCGAAGTAAGAATTTATGAAGGTGGTATGGAAAGTATTGTGGTGAGTGATAATGGAATCGGAATGGATTACACCGATGCCAACAACGCTTTTTTAGCGCACTACACCAGCAAAATATCTAGTGAGTATGATTTGTTTAATGTGGAAACACTAGGGTTTAGAGGGGAAGCATTGCCCTCTATCAGTGCAGTAAGCCACATGGAGTTATTAACTAACAATGAAGTGGAACAAACAAAGGTTGTGTATGATTTTGGCAAGAAAATAAGTAGTGAATATTTCCCGGGAAATAAAGGCACAACAATAAGTGTTAGTAAACTATTTTATCAAACACCATCAAGATTGAAACATCTTAAATCTAAAGAATATGAAAAAGCACTAATAACGGATTTAATGCAAAGAATGGCCCTTAGTTTTATTAATATTAGTTTTCAATACTATGCCAATGATAAACTAATATTTCAAACGAGGGGAAATGGTGATACCTTAGAAATCATCTATCGCTTATTTGGTAGTGACATTAGTAAATACTTAAAAGAGATTAAAGGGAATAATGATGATTATACACTAAGTGGTTACATATGTGAACCATTTATGAGTCGCCCAACATCATCAATGATCATTGCATTTCTTAACCAAAGAATCGTCAACATTCCTTTTTTAAACAAAACAATAATTAAAGCTTATAGTGACTATTTACCAAGTGGAAGATATCCAATTGTCATATTAAATATCCAGGCTGATAATCAATTAATCGATGTTAATGTCAATGCCTCAAAAGCAAGCGTTAGAATTAGTAAAGAAGACAGTTTAAAGCAAATTGCCTATGATACGATCATGGAAAAATTATGTCATAAAACAATAGCGAAAGTTGATATGGATGTCAATAAACGATTACCTAATGTTGAGAAAGTTGAGTACGTCCAAACAACCTTTGCCGACTTCAGCGAACAAAAAGTAAATGAAAAAAATCAAGAATTTGTTTACGAAAATCTCCCGCAAGTGATAGGTCAACTAAATGGTAAATATATACTAGCAAGCACTTTAGAAGGATTACTAATCATCGATCAACATGCTGCCAATGAAAGAATTAATTATGAAATGATAATTAAACAAATTGACTTAGATAATATAGATTATCAAGATGTTCAATTTTTAACCTATAACATCTCCCTATCTGCAATGGATCGTTTGTCAACAATCCAAGAACAAGCAAAAAAGATGGGACTAATTATCGAACAAATTGGACCTAGCCAAATTAAAGTAGATAAAGTGGCCTTATGGTTGACAACTGTTGATGTAGATAAATATGTCAATGATGTCTTAGACTATCTAAATAATAATGAAACTATTGACCAAATAGAATTAAGAAAAAAAGCACTAGCGACAGCGGCTTGTCATTTATCATATAAATTTAATGATTATTTTTCTAAATACCAAATGGAAGAGCTAATCAAAAAACTATACCAATGTGATAATCCATATAACTGCCCTCATGGTCGACCAACTATCATCAGTATCAGTGAAAAATATTTATTAAAGGAGTTCAACCGTGAATAAAGTAATCGCTATCGTCGGCCCAACAGGAAGTGGGAAAAGTAGTTTAGGAATAAATATTGCCCAACAACTTAATAGTGAAATTATCAGTGGTGATAGTATCGCCATCTATCAACAACTAAACATTGGCAGTGCAAAACCTAGTAAGGAAGAACAGCAATTAGTTAAACACCATTTAGTAGATATTTTAAGTATTGATCATAGTTATAGCGTAGCCGATTTTCAAAACAAAGGTCGTAAAATAATCGATCAATTACATCAACAAAATAAGATACCCATTGTTGTTGGGGGAACAGGCTTATATATTAAGGCTTTATTATATGATTATCAATTTGAAAAAAGAGAATTTGTTGAAGATGATTTTGATGTTTGGGATAATAATACTATATGGAATTATATCAATGATAAGGATCAACAAGCAGCAAATAAAATCCATGTGAACAACCGCCAAAGATTAATCACGACTGCTCGCCTATTAAACAATATAGTAGAAGGCAATAAAACGACTTTGTTAGAACAACAAAAACATGAGCCAATCTATGAATGTTTAATTATTGGGCTGACAATGGATAAAGACTATTTGTATCAAAGAATCAATCAACGTGTTGATCAGATGATGGAAATGGGTTTACTAAATGAAGTAGAAGAATTATATAAAATAGAAAATGTCTTTGACCTACCGGGATTAAAAGGTATAGGTTACAAGGAGTTTAAAGATTATTATGATAATAATCAAGGTTTAGAAAAAACCGTTGAAGAAATCAAAAAACACACTCGTCAATTTGCGAAAAGACAATATACTTGGTTCAATAATCAAATGACGGTTAACTGGTTAGATATCAACGATCCCACTTATGATGATAAATTAAATCAACTATTGGAAAATTTTATAGGATAATAAGCAAATCACCACAATATATAATTGAGGTGATTTTTATTTTACAGGTAAAAAATGTGACAAAATATTACAAGCCTAACAAAGGCATAGGAAACATGAGTTTTCATTTAAAGAAAGGAAAATGTTTGGCACTACTAGGTGAAAATGGTGGTGGTAAAACAACCACATTTCGTCTAATACTAGGATTACTACAACCCGACAGTGGAAGTATAACATTTGAAAATGAAGATATTGGATTAAATAGCATAAATAAGATTGGTTATTTACCCGAAGAAAGAAGCTTGTTCAAAGATATTACCGTCAAACAACAACTAACATTTCTGGCACGATTAAAGAAAGTAGATAAAAAAGATATTGAAAAAAGAATAAATACCTTAGCCGATTTGTTACATGTTAATGAATATATCAATCAAAAGATTATGGAATTATCAAAAGGTAACCAACAAAAAATCCAATTAATGTGTGCTTTGATTCATGATCCTAAACTATTAATATTAGATGAACCATTTACCGGACTTGATGTTGAAAATGTTGATTTGTTTATTAATATCTTTAATCAATTATTAACACAAGGCAAAAGCATTATCTTTTCATCCCATCAATATGATTATATTGATAAAATATGTGACGATGTCATTTATGTTAAACAAGCCAAAGTTGTTCTTGCGGATAGTTTAAATAATTTGAGAGAAAAATATGGTTATTTACAAATAACATTTAATAGTAATTATATTCCAAGTTTTATTATAAATGAAAATATTGATAAGTTAGATGAGAATAAATATTTAATTAGTATTAAAGAAAGAGATAGAGCAATTAGGATATATGAACATTTATTAGAAAATCAAAATGTGGAAAACATCTACATTAATGAAACTAGTTTTAAAAATATAATTCAACAAGCTATGGAGAAATGACAATGAAAGAACTAATATTATTTTCTTTAAAAAGACGATTTTTTAATAAAGCAACAATCCTCTATCTAACATTACTATTTTGTGCTGGCGCAATTACTTTTAACTTAGATCGAATAATACTATTTATCAATCCGGATTATTTAGAGCCTTTAGTTATAAATTGCGAAAATAATGAGTTAGAAACATTTGTCAAAAATAACTATACCAAAGCAATTAAAATAGATAGTAAGAGTAGTAATGTAATTAAAGAAACTAGTGATAGCATTATCTTTAATTCGCAATATCCTTTAAGCAGTACCGATATTACAACTATTAGTACGATGATAAATGATTACCAATATCAACAAGTTAATATGGAGAGTATTAAAAATGTTGAATTTAAAGCGGAAAAAGAAAAAGCCAATGAAGAAAACAATGTCATTAGCTTTAGCATCGTTAGCGCCATATATTTTTTGATGATCTCTTTATCCACCATTATTGCCAACGAAGTGGTTTACGAAAAAACAACAAGATTGTTGGAACTAATTTTAACAAGTGTCAAAGCTAAATATCATTTTCTAGCGAAGATGATTTGTGGTTGGAGTTCAATCCTCGTCCAAGGAGGACTAGGAGTTGTGTGTGTAGGCACAACCTTCTTATTACGTTATATTCATGATAATGGTAAAGGATTATTTAAAGTAGTCAATCGAATGGCTATATTTACCAAAGAATATGAAGACTTTGGCCAACTTCTAAAAGACTTAAATTTAAATCAAACATTTGTTGCGAATTTAGGTTTAATATTTTTATTCTTATTTATTGGTATCATTACTATCCAAATAATACTAGT
Organism: Erysipelotrichaceae bacterium; assembly: GCA_049662565.1. Lineage (GTDB taxonomy): Bacteria > Bacillota_I > Bacilli_A > Erysipelotrichales > Erysipelotrichaceae > JBATBW01. Next base: position 26,733 of record JBATBW010000166.1, read on the forward strand.
ATCTTTATCTAGTTATGTAACTAGTATGGAAGAGGCGGGCAATATCCAAAGCCCAATATATTTACTATTTATGGGTATGTATTACTTATCAATGAGTTTGAATAATCCTCAATCATTAAGTAATGGTATGGGGATGTATCTTTCATATATGCCTATTTTTTCGATGTTGATGATGCCTTATCGTTTGTTGTTGGTAGATGTCAGTAAAAACGAAATAATATTAAGTATATTAATAAATGTTTTGTTTTTATTAGTTAGCATCCTATTTGGGATTAAAATGTACTGCCAGGGCATCCTGAATTATCAAAAACGTAAGAAGTTGAAATTTATAAAGTAGCAAGTTAAATGAAACATTGTAGATAATAAAAAGGTATTGATAATATCATTCATTTTAGGAAAGAACAGAAGTTTATAATGTTGTTGAATAATTATTGGCGGATAGATAATATATTATTAGTTAAATTTAAGAGTAATGATTCTAAGTTTTTCTAATTATATTCCTTCTAATAATTTGGATATAAAAAACTAATTATTTTATAAGAAAAATAAGGATAATAAATCAGATTAAAATGTGTTAATTTAGGAGAGATGATGTTGCTCTCCCTTTTTTGATATTTATGCTTTTAATTGGGATAGTTTGTGGTATAATATTTGCAGTTAATAGAAAAGGAGTTGCAAGTATGGATTGTATCTTACCTGAAATTAATGTTTATAGTAATAAGGAATTTATAGTAAAGAATATAATTATTAAAGATGACAAAATAGTTGGTTTTGTCGACAAGATAAATGATGATGAAAAAATACTTTATGAGTTAAAGGGTTGTTTTTTATTTCCTGGTTTTATAGATGTACATGTACATTTAAGAGAACCAGGTTTTCTTTATAAAGAAACCATTGAGAGCGGATCTTTCGCTGGGGCAGCGGGGGGTTATACGACTATTTGTAGTATGCCTAATTTAAATCCAACACCAGATACGTTAGAACATTTAAATGTCCAGTTAAAGTGCATAGAAAAAGATGCGATGATTAATGTAATCCCTTATGGCACAATAACTATGGGTCAAAAAGGTGAAGAAATAGCACAACTAGAAAAGATGAAGGATTATGTCATTGGTTTTTCTGATGATGGTAGGGGTGTACAAAATGATCAGATGATGGAAGAAGCGATGATTATGGCTAAAGCCTTAAATAAGATAATTGTGGCCCATTGCGAAGATAACACATTATTAAATAGTGGATATATTCACGATGGTGAATATGCAAAAAAACATAATCACTTAGGTATTTGTAGTGCTAGTGAGTATGAACAAGTTAGAAGAGATTTAGAGCTAGTTAGAAAAACAAGATGCGCTTATCATGTTTGTCATATCTCAACTAAAGAAACTGTAGATTTGATTAGAAAAGCGAAAAAAGAAGGATTAGATGTTTCTTGTGAAACGGCCCCGCACTATTTAGTTTTAAATGATAGTATGTTAGAAGAGTCTGGCAATTTTAAAATGAATCCACCAATTAGAGATGTATCGGATCAACAAGCCTTGATTCAAGGAATTCTTGATGGGACGATTGATATGATTGCGACTGATCATGCTCCCCATAGTTTAGAAGAAAAGAGCAAAGGCTTAAAAGGTAGTCTGATGGGTGTTGTGGGATTAGAAACTGCATTTAGTATTTTATATAGTGAATTAGTATTAAGTGGTATAATTACACTGAGTAAATTGATTGAGTTGTTGTCTATTAATAGTCGGAATAGGTTTAAGATTAAGACTGGTGATGATTATTGTTTATGGGATTTAAACAAAAAGTATACGATTGATAGTGATAAGTTTTTATCAAAAGGACGATCTACGCCTTTTAATAATAGATTAGTGCATGGTAAACATATTTACACGTTTTATCAGGGCAAAATAGTAGATTTAGGAAACAGAGGGTAATGTATGGCAAAAAGAACAGATATTAAGAAGATTTTGATTATTGGGTCAGGACCAATTGTAATTGGACAAGCAGCCGAATTTGATTATGCCGGTACGCAAGCTTGTTTAGCACTTAAAGAAGAAGGTTATAAAGTGGTATTAGTAAACTCTAATCCCGCAACTATTATGACCGATACGACAATAGCGGATAAGGTTTATATGGAACCTTTAACCTTAGAATATGTCGCAAGAATTATTCGTTATGAAAGACCAGATGCAATTTTACCAGGTATTGGTGGACAAACTGGATTAAACCTTGCGATGCAATTAGCGAAAAAAGGAATATTAGATGAATGTCAAGTAGAATTACTAGGGACAAGTGTAGATAGTATTGAAAAAGCCGAGGACCGTGAATTATTTAAAGAATTATGCGCAAGCATAGATGAACCAACGATTCCTAGCGTAATAACTTATAGTATGGATGAAGCAATTAAGGCAGCTGAATATATTGGTTATCCAGTGGTATTAAGACCAGCTTTCACATTAGGAGGAACAGGTGGTGGATTTGCCAACGACATGCAGGAATTAAAAGAAATAATGGTTAATGCGCTTAAACTTTCGCCTACACATCAAGTTTTAGTTGAAAAAAGTGTTAAAGGTTATAAAGAAATTGAATTTGAAGTAATGAGAGACAATTTAGATCAAGCAATTGCGATTTGTGGAATGGAAAATATCGATCCAGTTGGAGTACATACGGGTGATTCAATAGTAGTAGCACCAATCCAAACATTAAGTGAACATGATTTCTTGATGTTGAAAAACAGTGCATTAAAAATTATTAAGCATTTAAAAATAGCTGGTGGATGTAACGTGCAATATGCCTTAGATCCAAACAGCAGTAAATACTATTTAATCGAAGTAAACCCAAGAGTATCAAGATCATCCGCTTTAGCTTCGAAAGCTAGTGGTTATCCAATTGCGAAAGTTAGTGCGAAAATTGCGATTGGAATGAGCTTAGATGAAATTATAATCGGTAAAACTAGTGCCAACTACGAACCCGATTTAGACTATATTGTAAGTAAATTTCCAAGATTTGCGTTTGATAAATTTGAGAGTGCAACGAATGTTTTAGGAACTCAAATGAAAGCTACGGGCGAAGTAATGGGTATTGGTAAGACTTTTAAAGAATCAATATTAAAATCTGTTCGTTCATTAGAAATTGGAGTTTGTCATTTACATCTTAGAAAGTTTGACACTTATACTAAAGAAGAATTATTAAAATATATTGAAAAAAGTACTGATGATCAAATATATGCAATTAGCGCCCTTATTAGAATGGGGGAAACTGTAGACACAATTTGCGATATCACAAAAATTACAAAATATTTTATTGATGAATTTAAAGAAATCATTGATTATGAAATAGTTATTAAAAATAATGTAAACAACATCGAAATATTAAAAACTGCCAAAGAAATGGGATATAGTGATAAATATATTAGTCAACTATGGCAACTAAAAGAAGTAGATGTCTATAACTTACGTCAACAAAATAAGATGTATCCAAACTATAAGATGATAGAAACTAGTCATACTGTGCAATATATTCCTTACTTTTATTCAACATATAATGATAAAAATGAAGTAATAATTAATGATACAAATAAGATTATTGTATTAGGATCAGGGCCAATAAGAATTGGCCAAGGAGTAGAATTTGATTATTCTACGGTACATGCGGTAAATACGATTAGAGAATTTGGTTATGAATCAATCATCATTAACAATAACCCAGAAACAGTATCTACTGACTATACTACAAGCGATAAATTATATTTTGAACCACTTACCAGTGAAGATGTAATGAACATCATTCATTATGAAAATCCATTGGGTGTAATCGCTTCTTTAGGTGGACAAACTGCGATTAATCTAGCGGCCCCACTAACAAATCGAGGCGTAAATATTGTTGGTACAGATGTTAAGGCGATTGATAATGCAGAAAATAGAGATGTGTTTGAACATCTATTAAAGAAATTAAATATTCTTCAACCTAAAGGGGAAGCGGTAACTAATATAGAAAGAGGAGTAGAAGTAGCAAGTGAAATTGGCTACCCAGTATTAGTGCGCCCAAGTTATGTATTAGGGGGACGCGCAATGCAAATAGTGGGAAGTGAAGATGCATTACGAACATATTTAAAAACCGCAGTATTGATTGATGAAGATCAACCAGTATTAGTTGATAAGTATATCCAAGGTAAAGAATTAGAAGTAGATGCGGTATGTGATGGATATGATGTATTTGTACCGGGTATTATGGAACATGTTGAAAGAACCGGTGTCCATTCAGGAGATAGTATTAGTGTGTATCCAACATTTAGTGTTAGTAAGAAAGCTAAAGGCAAGATCTTAGAATATACGAAGAAATTAGGTTTAGGTATTGGTATAAAAGGTTTATTTAATATTCAGTTTATTGTCGATGAAAAAGATGATGTTTATGTCATCGAAGTAAATCCAAGAAGTAGTAGAACTGTTCCTTTTGTTTCTAAAGCAACTAGTTACTCACTAGCGGATATTGCGACATTAGTTATTTTAGGCAAAACATTAAAAGAACAAGGAATATTTGGATTGTATCCTGACGAAAAGGAAAGATGGTATGTAAAAGTTCCTGCCTTCTCTTTTTCAAAACTTCGCGGTATGGATACTTATTTATCGCCAGAAATGAAATCAACAGGTGAAGCCATCGGCTATGATAATAAATTAAATAGGGCATTATATAAAGCTTTACAAGCAAGTGGTATGAATATTGCTAACTACGGTACAGTACTTGTAACTATTGCCCAAAAAGATAAAGAAGAAGCATTACCTTTAATTAAACGTTTCTACAATTTAGGATTTAATATTGAGGCTACAAAAGGGACAGCTGATTTCTTAAAAGAACATGGAATAAGAACAAGAATTAAACATAAAATCAGTGAAGGAAGCAATGAAATAATTGAATCAATTAGTAAAGGTTATGTAAGTTATGTAATCAATACTAGAGATATTAAATCAACGCAACAAGCAAGCGACGGACAAGCAATTAGACAAGCGGCAGTAGAAAATAATGTCACTATGTTTACCGCACTAGATACAGTAAGAGTATTGTTAGATGTTTTAGAAGAACAAACACTTACAATATCAACAATTGATGCCTAATGATAAAAAGATTTATTAGTTATTATAAACCGCACAAATGTTTGTTTGCTTTTGATATGATCGCATCATTTTTAGTATCTTTAATTGGGATGTTATATCCAGTAATTACTAGAGTGATGTTGAATGATTTGATTCCCAATAAGAAAGTACAATTAATTGTAACTTTCGGGGGACTATTATTAGTTTTATATATTATGCGAATGGGTTTGCGTTATTTTATTCAATACTATGGACATATGATTGGCGTAAGAATGCAAGCCCAAATGCGCAAAGATATGTTTAATAAACTTCAAAAACTACCATATGCCTTTTATGATGAACATGAAAGTGGAAAGATCATGAGTAGAATGACTAATGACTTAATGGATGTCAGCGAGTTGGCTCACCATGGACCGGAAAACATTTTGATCTCTTTAGTAATGATCATGGGATCGTTTTTCTACTTATTGTCGATCAATGTATCTTTAACTCTAATAATCTTTATGTGTGTTCCTTTATTAGTGGTGGTCGCAACTATTTTAAGAAAAAGAATGCGCGATGCATTTATGGAAACAAGAAAAGATATCGCTGTAGTTAATTCAGCTTTACAAAGCAGTATATCAGGTATTAGAGTTACAAAAGCATTTACAAATGATTTAGAAGAAGAAAAGAAATTTAATGTTGGCAATATGAAGTTTGTCCAATCCCGCAGTTATGCTTATAAAGCTATGGCATTGTTTTATTCATCGACTAATTTGATTACCGATGTATTTAATGTCATTGTTTTAATTGCGGGAGGATTGTATTTATACCAAAATAAAATATCTTTTGGAGATTACTCGGCATTTATTGTTAGTGTAAACTTATTTGTTCAACCAGTAATGACCTTAATTCAATTTAGTGAACAATATCAAAGTGGAATGACCGGCTTTGAAAGATTTGTCGAAATAATGGATCAAGAAGAAGAAAAAGAAAGTGAAAATTGTCAAAATATCGCCCAACTACAAGGCGATATCAACTTTCAACATGTAAGTTTTAATTATAATTATGGACAAGAAGTTCTAAAAGATGTCAATTTAACTATTAATAAAGGGGAAACACTCGCATTAGTTGGACCATCAGGTGGCGGAAAGACAACAATTTGTCATTTACTACCGATGTTTTATCAAATAAATGAAGGAAGTATTACAATTGATGGAAAAGATATTAGAGATATATCTTTAGTATCATTAAGAAAGAATATTGGTATTGTCCAACAAGATGTATTTCTATTTAATGGGACTATCAAAGAAAATATTTTATATGGGCGATTAGATGCTAGTGATGAAGAAGTAATTCAAGCAGCTAAAGATGCGAATATTTATGATTATATTATGAGTTTGCCAGAAAAATTTGAAACTCAAATTGGTGAAAGAGGGGTCAAATTGAGTGGTGGCCAAAAACAAAGATTATCTATTAGTCGGGTATTTTTAAAAAATCCACCAATCTTAATATTAGATGAAGCAACAAGCGCTTTAGACAATACGACCGAAATATTAATCCAAAATTCTTTAGACAAACTAGCAATGGGTCGTAGTGTTATTGTTGTTGCCCATCGTTTAAGTACGATTAAAAATGCGAATAAGATCGCAGTAATTGATCAAGGACAAAC
>JBATBW010000167.1:0-9328 GCA_049662565.1 Erysipelotrichaceae bacterium
GTATTATTAGCATACGGTGTCTGAAACCCTAGATTAATTTAAAGCAGTTTTTTTAAACCTTAAATTACTTCGTATGGCCTAAGTTCTTCTTGTTTATTGATTAAACCCTGGAATATTTATCAAATCTTAATTACTATTATTTACTTCTTTTAAGCATATCTTCTAATTTGATAATTGCTGAATCAAACTCTTCAGTAACTAATGGAATTCTTTTGTATTTCTTTAATAAACTAATAAGATATTCCAATTCTTTCTTTTGCATTTGATCTTTGAAATCATTATTATCAATTTCAAACAAACAATTCTTCATTTTGATATTCATATTTATCACCTTTCTTTAAATTATGTCCAATTTGTAATTGACCAATTAAAATAGTAATACTCATATACATATAGCGAAACGTTAACGTAAACAGTGTATGCAGTGACATTAATAATAGATACAGTTATTTTTGGCGTTGACCAAGTGTCGTTATAAGTTAAATTAGGCAAATTAGTATAGTAAACTTCATAGTTAGAAATATTCGTAATTTTTCCTAGTTTATCAAAATTAACCGAAACGGAAACATAAACATAAGCATTATCAACATTTGAAAAAGTACCGATGTTTTTAACTTTAATTCTACGATTATAAACTTGACTGTAAGGCACCCCTAAGCCAGCCCTCTAGTAAAATCATTCTTGTCAAATCTTAAATCATAAACTAGCTTCGTAGAATTTGTCTCTTCTAGCGTGAAATAGTAATATTCAATTATCGGTTCCAATCCTTTCTGTTCTAACGCAAATAAATTAGTTGGTAATATAGAAAACAGTAAAAACGATGCAATAATTAATTCTTTCATATTTTTTTCCATTCGTTATAAATTAATCAATATCATTGCAAATTCATTACCATATTTTATCACCACCTGTCATTTAATGTTTGTTTTGTCAATGAAATCACAATAAAAAGAAATGTCAATATGTTTTACATATAAATCTCTTTCATTCTCTATCACTTATGATTATGCCACAAAATCAAGTGAAAAATTCCACTTTTAATCCATATTTTGTTTCCCTTGATTTTCTCACAAGCAAATTACACACTACTTTTTTATAATAGTGTTATAATATGAAAAAGTAGAGGTATTGTTATGAACGATATAATAAACATTATAATTCAAAGAGCTGACTGGTTCATTCAATTATTACAGGAGCATTTATTTATTTCTTTATTATCTAGTTTTTTAGCTTGTATTATCGGGCTTATTATTGGTATTATTGCCAATGAATATCGTAAAACTAGTAAATTTACACTGACATTTGTTAATATAATATATACTATTCCTTCAATTTCTCTTTTAGGTTTTTTGATACCCTTCTCTGGAATTGGAAATGTTACCGCTATAATCGCCCTTACTACCTATGCTTTATTACCAATGGTTAAAAATACCTATACGGGATTACAAAATGTTGATCCTTTAATTTTAGAAGCCGCAAAAGGAATGGGAAGTACTAAACTACAAATACTTACCAAAATAAAAATCCCACTTGCGATGCCATATATCATTTCCGGCATTCGTAATATGGTTACCATGACAATCGCCTTAGGCGGTATCGCATCATTTATTGGAGCCGGTGGACTAGGTGTAGCGATATATCGTGGTATAACTACAAACAATACCGCTTTAACCTTAGCAGGCAGTATTTTAATAGCCCTATTGGCAATAATAGTAGACGGTATATTAATTTTAATTGATAAATATATAATTAAAAACAAAAGAAAAGTAAAAAATCTATTAAATAAAACTTCTCTAATTATCGCAGTTGTCATAACCCTTTTTATAAGTAGTATTCTTATTTTAAATCCGAAAAAAGAAACAATTAATATTGCCACTAAACCCATGAGCGAACAATTTATCATCGGAGAAATGCTTAAAATATATATTGAGGACCACACCAATTTATCAGTAAAATTAACTCATGGTATTGGTGGTGGAACTAGTAATATTCATCCCGCTATGTTAAAAAGAGAATTTGATATCTATCCTGAATATACCGGTACCGGATGGAACGTAGTCTTAAAAAAAGAATCGTTATACAATGAAACTTTGTTCAACCAATTAAAAGAAGAATACCAAAACAAATATCAATTAACATGGACATCAATGTATGGATTCAATAACACCTTTGGTATTGTAATAAGAAAAGATATCAGCGATAAATATAATATTAAAAAATATAGCGACCTTGCAAAATATCCCGATATGTTCACTTTTGGTGCCGAATACGACTTCTTCGAAAGAGAAGATGGTTTCAACGACTTAGTAAAAAAATATAATTTAAAATTCAAAGATAGTGTCGATTTAGATATCGGACTAAAATATGACGCCATCAACAAAAAACAAATAGATGTCATGAACATCTTCACTACAGACGGACAACTAGCTAATAGTGATGTCGTTGTTCTAGTTGATGACAAACAAATATATCCTTCTTATCGAGCAGGAAATGTCATATCAACTGACATTATCGATAAATATCCTGAATTACTACCTTTATTAGAAAAATTAAATGATACGATTAATGATCAAGAAATGGCTAAGATGAATTATCTTGTCGACATAAAAAAACAAGAACCTCAAAAAGTAGCCTACGAATATTTAATGAATAAAAAATTAATCGAAAGGAAATAAATATGAACACAGTTATTCAATATATCGATATCCTAAAAAAATATAATGATAAGACTATCTTAAAAAACATTAATATATCCATTGAAAAGGGAGATTTCGTCAGCATTATAGGAGCTAGCGGTAGTGGTAAAACAACACTATTAAAAATGACAAATGGCCTCGTAACTCCAACTAGCGGAAAAATACTAATTCATAACGAAGATATCAGCACTATTAATCAAGACAACCTAAGAAGAAACATGGGTTACGCTATCCAAGGAGGAGCATTATTTCCGCATATGACAATTTTTGAAAATATTGCATATGTTCCAAATCTATTAAATAAAAAAGACAAAAAGAGAACTCTTTCTGCCGTAAAAAAATGGACAAATATCATGCAACTAGATGAAACAATCTTTGATCGATACCCCCATGAATTATCAGGCGGACAACAACAAAGAGTTGGCATCGCAAGGTCCCTTGCCGCATCTCCTGATATTTTATTAATGGACGAACCTTTTGGTGCCGTTGATGAAATAACTAAAAAACAACTACAAGATGAATTAATTAAGGTTCACCATCAAACCAACATCACAATTTTATTTGTAACCCATGATATTAAAGAAGCTTTAAGAATATCTAATAAACTATTAATATTACAAGATGAAGAAATAGTTCAATTTGATACTGTCGAAAATATATTAAATAATCCTAAAAACGAATATGTTTCAAAACTATTGTTACATAATAATATTCAGGAGGTAATGTAAATGACAACGATAGTAAAAATAAGCCCTTATAATTTCCAAAAAACATTAGACATTATTATGAAAAATATCCAAAATGCTAATTTAACCATTTTCACTGTAATAGATCATCAACAAAACGCCTTAACAAAAAACTTAATTTTACCGCCAACAACCAATATTGTTTTTGGTAACATCGAAGTTGGAACTAAGTTAATGATGGATAATATAGATTTTAATATATATCTTCCTTTAAAAATAAGCGTTTATGAAAACGAAGATCAAACTTATATTAGTTATTTAAACTTAACAGATATATCGAAAGAATATCCAATAAGCGATATAACAATAGTCCAAAATATGAATAATTTATTAGCCAATCTTACAAACATATAAAAAGTTCACTTTCGTGAACTTTTATTTTACCAATTCTTTTACCGCTTTAACTACACCTTTTTCATCTAAACCATAAATATCTAATAATTGTTTAAATGGACCACTTTGTCCATAACAATCATTCATTCCTAATCTTTTAATCTTTTTAGGAGCATATTCACTTGCTACTTCACATATAGCTCCGCCAAGTCCGCCAATGATATTATGTTCTTCAGCTGTAAGAATATATTTATGATTATTTAATACTTCTACAACCCCATTAATGTCTAATGGTTTAATTGAACTTACATTAACTACTGTAAGTTCAATGCCTTCTTCTTTTAAAATGTCTTTCGCTTTTAAAGCCGCTTGTGTCATTAACCCAGTAGTAAAAATAGCGACATCTTTACCTTGATTCAATACTTTAACTTTACCATCATATTTAAATTCACTTGTAAACACATCATCAACTGCACTTCTACCTAAACGCACATAACATGGCGTTTTAGTTTTAGATACATATTCAATAATCGCTTTTGTTTCATTCCCATCACATGGTGAATATACTTCCATATTAGGAATAGCACGCATAATTGCGATATCTTCTGTTGCTTGATGGCTTACTCCATCTTCTCCTACGGCAATACCTGCATGAGTTCCACATACTTTAACATTTAAATTTGGATATGCTAAGCTGTTACGAATTTGTTCCCATGCTCTACCTGTCGCAAACATCGCAAATGTTGATGCGAATACTGTATAACCACTAGTCGCAAAACCGGCTGCTGTCCCAATCATATTTCCTTCCGCAATACCCATATTGAAGTGTCTTTCAGGACATACTTTTTGGGCATCCGCAGTTTTTGTCGATTTAGTTAAATCGGCATCTAATACTACTACTTTTTCATTTTCTAATACTAATTTAGCTATGGCTTGACCATAGGCTTCTCTAGTTGCTAAACCCATATTATTTGCCCTCCAATTCATTGATCGCTTGTTCTAATTGTTCTTTAGTTGGTGCTACACCATGCCATCCAGCTTGATTTTCCATAAATGATACACCTTTACCTTTAATTGTATGCGCTAAAATCATTGTTGGTTTTCCTTTAATTGTTTTAGCTTTTGCTAGTGCATTTTTAATTTCATTTAAATTATGACCATCAATTTCTAAAACTTCAAAACCAAAGGCTTTAAACTTTTCATCAATTGGGGTTGGATTCATTACTTTGGTAATATCTCCATCAATTTGCAAACCATTAAAATCAACAATTATACATAAATTATCTAATTTATAATGAGCTGCCGCCATTGCTGCTTCCCACACTTGACCTTCTTCACATTCACCATCACCTAATAAAGCATAAATACGGTGATCGTTTTTACTCAATTTATTAGCCATCGCCATTCCCACAGCACTACTAACCCCTTGCCCTAATGATCCAGTTGACATATCAACACCATCAAGATAATTCATATTTGGGTGTCCTTGTAAATGAGAATTAACTTGTCTAAAAGTTAATAAATCTTCATTGATAATTTCTTTTTCATTTAATACTGCATATAAAGCTGGAGATGCATGCCCTTTTGATAAAACAAAACGATCACGATCTACTCCTTTAGCGTTATCTTTATTGATATCCATTTCCTCAAAAAATAACACTGTTAAAATATCGGTTGCACTTAGTGATCCACCGGGATGTCCACTATTCGCATTACTAATCATTCTTAAAATGTTTTTACGAATATTCTTCGCATGTTCTTGTAGTTGTTGCATATTCTCTCCTTTAACATTCAACTTCTGTCGCAAGACCTCCTAATGAAGTCTCTTTTAATTCCGTTGCTATTTTACTACCGGTAAAACGCATAGTATTTACTACCATATCAAAACTTACTTTATTGGATTTTATATCCGACATTAATAAAGATAAATTCATCGCATCCATGGAACGAAGAACACCAACGGCGTTTCTTTCGATACAAGGAATCATTACATAACCACCTACTGGGTCACAAGTTAAACCTAAATGATGTTCAATACCAATCTCCGCTGCATATTCTAATTGGCACGTATTCAAGTTATTAATATAACCACTAAACACCGCGCCCATAGCACAGGCAGTACCAATCTCAGCTTGGCATCCACCAATAGCACCTGATATTGATGCATTAGTTTTTACCACATTACCAAACAAACCACAAACTCCTAGCGCTTTAACTAAAGTGCTTTTATCAATTTGCTTATCATGATAATAATAATATACTAACGCCGCTATTATACCGCAACTTCCTAAAGTTGGTGTCGTAACTACTTGATGCCCCATCGCATTTTCTTCACTCGCAGCATAAGCATATGCCATCAATAGAGTACGGTCATCTAAAGCTTTATTCTTCAATTCTTTCGCACAACGTTTTAATTTTAATTTCCCAGGCAATACACCTTCACTATTTAAACCAACCTCAACACATTTAACCATTTGATCAATGCACATCATTAAATGTTCTTCAATATTAGGTTCGTAATCTAAGATATAATTCCATAAACTATTATTAACTAATTTTCTCTTTATTTCATTAAAACTATTTTCATAATAAATGTCATTATTATCCAACAATTCTAGTTCTTTAATATCAATTGAACCACCACCTAAAGAAAAAACTGTCCAATCGCATACCAAATCATCATTTTTATTATAACCCTTCAAATAAAAACCATTGGGAAAACTTTCTTCCCAATCTAATTTAAATTTCACCTCAACCCTACTTGGACTAAAAGTATCAATAATAACTTGATCCGTACCATGACCTTTACCTGTCAACGATAAAGAACCATATAATTCTATATCATAATGATCTAATAAACCAAATTTATCTACACTCAATAAACAAGCCCGGTAAGGAGCAATCGTGTGTGAACTACTAGGACCAGGTCCAATTTTAAATAATTCTCTTAGCGATTGCATAAAAACTCTTTAATTGTATCTACAGCAAGTTGGTGATCTTGCTCCATAGATAAACCACTAACACATATCGCGCCAACAAACCCATTATTTTTCACAAAAATAGGAACTCCGCCCATAATGCCAACATAGTCCTTTAAATCTAAACCCCATCTTTGAGCTAATAAATTTTGATCACCTTTAATACGATAATAAACATATTTACTAGAATGTTGGAAATGCAATACTGTATTTCTTTTTCTTCTCAACCAATTATCATTTTCACAAGAACTATTATCCCCAGTAAAATGATAAAGAGTTTTATTATAGGCAAATATATCCACACATACTTCCGGATTGTTTTTAAATGAATATTCGCTTATTTTTTTCCCAATTTCATAAGCAATACGGCTATTAAACTCATCAAAAACCAATTCTTTTTCTTCCGATAATGCTAATTGTAAATTTTCATCCATAATCTTCTCCCTTTTCCACTATATATTATACTGTATTATCCAAAACTATCAACACATTACAAAAAAACAAGTGAAAAATCACCTGTTATTTGTTTTTATAAACTCGTAATCCAACTAATAAACAACCATCAACATAAGGAATGTGATTTTCATTTAAATAATTTAATAAATTATCATCACTAGCACCCGGTTGAATCACAATACATTTAAAATCCTTTTTGTTTTCTTTCAATAAATTCAATCCCTTTACCGGATGGATACACAAATCAATAATATCAATATCTTGTTCAATATCATTTAAAGTCGACAATTCTTTACCTACGGCAAAAACATCATATCCAGCTTCTAACATCGCATTTTTAATACGATAAGCATACTTTTCTTCATTTAATGTATCACCAACTACCGCAAAACTTTGACAATTCATAATTTCTTCCATCGTCATATTTATCACCTCTACTAATATTAACACTAAAACATATTGATATCTATGATTATGCCTATTTCAATTTAAATGTTTTATCCGCCAACTTATAAACTAATAATACGCTAATCAAACAATAAAGTGTTGCAAAAACTATAATGCCAATACCAAATAGAAATATCGTAAATTTTAGTTGCACCAACAAAACACATAGAAAATATGTAAATCCCATGACTATATTATATGGAATACTCTTTACTTCCGTTTCCTTATTAAACGGTTGAAACAAATAATACATCGTCAAATAGTGAACACTAAAAAATACCGATAAACTCAAAATAGCTGCAATCAAAATCAAATAATTCCAATTATTACTAGTACCGCCACTCAAATAAAGAACAAAAGTAAACCCAAAAGCCATAATCATTGAAGGCAATAAATTAATCATAATCAATGTCCGCAACCTAATCAAAAACAACTTCAAAATATTATTCCGATCTTTAAAAAATTGATAACTAAACAAACCATAATCACAGTTACCAAACAACGCTTGCGTAATGATACTACCCCGGTTAATAAAATACATCATCGCTACTAAAAAAGGAATTATCCGCGACATAAACATATTAATACCCATTGATATCTCCCAACTCACTTGAGTTGCAAATATCAATCCAATAACCACAACACCACTAACAACTGAAACGATTAAACTACTCGACCATAAAATCTTTTTATGTCTTTTCACAAATAAATCATTTAACAACTCAAAACCTTCTTTATTACTAGTAACTAAAGCACCGCTATAAATGAGATTCTTGTTCGTCTTGTTTTTAATCTTCGTTACATCAATCGCATTAAAGTATTCGTTTAAAGATTGTTGATACAAAACCCGATATTTATTGAAACGGCATATGTAACTTAAACTAAACAAACCACCAATAACCATCAATACCAAAATCCCGATTGCCACAACATCAATAAACATCAAATTGATTAAAGGCATACCATAAGCAAGAGCTAACATTACTAAAACAAAAGTAATAACCAATTTATAATTAGTCGGTTTAAACCCATGTTTCTTATACAAACTTAAATAAACATAAGAATAAACTAACTTAATCCCTACAACCGCAAAAGGCACTAAAATATGAACATACAGCGGCAAATCCATAAAAGGTGAAACAAAGAAAACACCTAATATCAGATAAACTATGATAAATCCTAGTAATCTATACCCATAGTTGACAACCGCATATTTTCGCGCATCAATATTCAATAAAACGACACTATAATATTTATCTTTAGAAGGATTCAGCAAATCATTATTATTAACCGCTCCAATTAAACTTAAAATTATAATTAAATGTAAATACAAAAGACCCTTATCTACTAAAGGATAAAAAGTCAAAGGATAAATAATCATAAAACTAAAAAACAAATACTTTCCAAAAACTAACATAAATAGTTCATAAATCCCAAAGATGATTGAAGATATGACTTTAAATATTTTATTTTTAGAAAGCTTGTTAGGCAAAAAACGATTGAATAATTTAAGTTGCCTAATCCTATATAAAATACTATTAACCAAATATATCTTTTTTATTTGAAAAGAAATTAATAAAGTTTTAATCATTGTTGCTCTCCGTTAGAGCATGTATAATCTTATCCTTAAACTCACTACTATTTAAGTTGTCTTTATCAATCGCTTCTAATG
>JBATBW010000168.1:0-5678 GCA_049662565.1 Erysipelotrichaceae bacterium
ATCATTAATAGATAAAATTCGCTTTTCAACCTCATCAACTTTAAGATTACCTAAATTATTATTATAAGCCATTAACTGTCGATTAAGATTAGAACCCTTAATAACATCATTATCAACTAAAACAATATTTCCAATCCCACTACGGACTAAAGACTCCACACAAAAAGAACCGACCCCGCCAACACCAAAGATCGCAACTTTGCAATTTTTTAATTTTCTAATACCATCATCACCAATTAAACACTCAATTCTTTCATATAACATAAGATCACCTATTTCTATTATATATTAACATAAATATCCACCAACAAAAAAGGATGAATAAATTCACCCTAATTTTCTTTAATTCTATTCGCCTGACGACGTTCTAAAGCACTTAAATACTTCTTTCTTAAACGAATAGCATCCGGAGTAACCTCAACTAATTCATCATCACTAATAAATTCTAATGCCTTTTCCAAAGTTAAATCAATTGGCGTAACTAAACGCATAGCTTCATCATTACCCGAACTACGCACAGCAGTAGCCTTTTTATTCTTAGTCGGATTCACTTCCATATCCATATCTTTAGAACAAACCCCAACAATCATACCTTCATAAACTTTAGTTTGTGCACCAATAAAGAATTGACCTCTTTCTTGTAAATTAAAGATTGAATAAGTCATCGCAACACCTGTTTCCGTAGAAATCATTACTCCATTAACACGAGAATTAATTTCACCTTTATAAGGAGCATACTCTTTAAACAAACGAACCATCGTTCCTTGTCCTTTAGTATCATTAATAAATTCACCACGATAACCAATTAAACCACGAGTAGGCGCACTATAAACTAAACGAGTATAATCATTATGCTCATTCATATCCAATAATTCACCTTTTCTCAAAGCTAATTTTTGAATAACCGTACCACTAAATTCATTAGGAACACTAATAATAACTTCTTCCATTGGCTCTAACTTATTACCATCTTCATCGATATGGAAAATTACCTCAGGTTTACTAACGGCAAGTTCATAACCTTCACGACGCATATTTTCAATTAAGATTGATAAATGCAATTCACCACGACCACTAACTTTAAACTTATCAGTCGTTTCTAAAGCCTCAACCTTTAACCCAACATTAACCTCTAATTCCTTATTTAAACGTTCTTTAATATTTCTACTAGTGACATATTTACCACTTTGACCAGCAAAAGGAGAAGTATTTACCAAGAAATTCATCGACATCGTCGGTTCTTCAATTTCAATAGCCGGTAAAGGTAATGGGTTATCATAATTACAAATTGTATCACCAATACTAATATCACTAATACCGCTAACAATAACAATTTCTCCACTCACAGCTTCAGTAACACTAACTCTGTTCAAACCTTCATAAACAAAAATTTGATTAATAGAAACCCTTTTTGAATTGCGGTCAGGAAAACAAAGAGCTAATTGTCCACTAGTCTTTAAACAACCACTAGTAACCCTACCAATTCCTAAACGACCAATATAATCATCATAAGCTAAGGCACTAATTTGTAATTGTAACGGTTCTTCTGTCAAATCTGGATAAGGATCAACATGATTAATAATTGTATCAAACAAAGGAATAATATCTTCGTTTGTATCATCCATACTATATCTAACGATACCTTTTTTCGCAACACCATATAAAATAGGGAAATCCAACTGTTTATCAGTCGCATCTAAATTTAAGAATAAATCATAAACTAAGTCCACTACTTCATCCGCTCTTTGATCTTTCTTATCAATTTTATTAATTAACAAAATTGGTCTTAATCCATGTTCAAGCGATTTACTTAAAACAAAACGCGTTTGCGGCATCGGTCCTTCTGAACTATCTACCAACAAAATAACAGTGTCCACTGTTTTAATAATTCTTTCTACTTCACTAGAAAAATCCGCATGCCCGGGAGTATCCACGATATTGATTTTATAGTCTTTATAACGAACACTACAATTCTTCGAATATATAGTAATTCCTCTTTCTCTTTCAATATCATTTGAATCCATTACACAATCGGCTACTTCTTCATTATCTCTAAACACGTGTGCTTGAGTTAAAAATGCATCAACTAAAGTTGACTTACCCGCATCAACGTGAGCAATAACTGCAATATTAATAATTTTTTCCATATTCTCACCTACCATATTATACCACTTTGTAATTATACTACTATCCTTGTCAATTGCAAGTTATTTATTATATAACTCTACCCCAAACACGATAATACCCTTATATAACTAAAATTAAGCCTAAATTTCAAACTATTTTAGTAATACACCATCATGAAAAAAGATACCGACTTATGACAACTATCGTCAAATCGATATCTAAATACAACAAGCTAAATCACAAATACAAACTACTTATGATTTATTCACTAACAACTTCACCCTTATTTAATACAATCTTATGATCAAAACTACCAACAAAATCCTCGTTATGCAACGACACAATACAAATATTCGCCGATTTTAATATTAAATCTATAATCTTATTCTTATTACCATAATCTAAGTTCGCAATCGGTTCATCCGCAACAGTAATCAATCGTTTATCATTCACACCTCGTAATATATTACAACGTTGACCTTCTCCCGTCGATATATCATTAATATTCTTATCAATAAACTCCTCACATATATCACTGTCAACTGTCAATTTATTACTACCCATTAAAATATTATCTTTTACCGTTTCATCAAACAAGTTATGCTTACTTGGTACATAAGCAATATTACGTTTGTCACCCAAACCAAATTCTCTAGCCTCTACACCATTAATTAAACAACTACCTGTATAACCCTTTTCTTGACCAATAATTATTTTCATTAATGACGATTTACCACTACCATTATGACCAACTAAAGCCACTTTATCCCCATCATTAATAACTAAATTAATATTCTTAAGAATATTAAAACCATTCTTTTCTAAAGAAAGATCTTTAATTTCTATCTTAACGTTATTGTGACTAATATTATGATCCACAAGCTTTTCATCAACTACCATTAATTCATTATACCTATTAATACCTGCGCTAATATTCGCAACATTTTTAATTGTACCAATAAATTCATTAATTGTACCATCAATTTTATTCATTAACGTATTATAAGAAAAAACACTACCTACGCCAATTATCGAACTCAAATAATCGACAAACATCATCCTACTTAAAACAAGCGTTTGACCAACATTAACCACTTTAGAAACAACCTCATTTGACGCATCCAAAACAGCTATTTTCAAATCATTTCTAAACTTTTCAAACTCCAAGCCAACATTATTTTCTAATTGCCGATCAACCATATCATTCATCATATAAAAATCAAAATCATCAATCATATTAAACCCTTGATCAAACAAACTCGCATCACAACCTTTACTTCTTTCCACCAACTTAGTCCGAATCTTTGTATCAATAAGCGTCTTAACCAAATTTATAATAACACCAGCCAAAACTAACACCAATAAATAATTCGACTTCAAATTAAGAACACTCATCAAAACAAATCCAAAAATAACAAGAGTGCCCAACGATATCCAAATAGTGACAACAAGTACACTGTCAAAACCATAAGAATAAACCCTTTCAAACTCCTCCCCTTGATCAAACTTATCCAAATGTTCCTTATCAACCTTAGGCAAATCAAATAATGTTTGTTGATCAGTCTTCAAAACTATTTTAAACAAATCCAAATCGATATATACATAATTATAATAACCTAAAAAAACAATAAACAATAAACTAGCTGTTGCGACAACCCCAATAATCACCAATAACTCTAAACTACTATTATTAATCTCCTCAAACATATAATCAAATAATAATGGTTCAAAAAACGCCACCATAATCGCAAACAACACATTAAAAACAATAACCTTAATAAAATACTTACTAGAATTCCTAAAAAGACGATTATTAACCTTTAATATCGATTTAACTATATTATCTTTCATAAATCCCCCTTAGACAACAGCACCGTTTTATTTGCATAGTCTTCTACTTCCTTCTCATGAGAAACAACAATAACTATTTTCCCATTAGACGCATATTTCAATAAATTACCGGCAATAGCTCTTCGCGAATACTCATCCATAGCCGAAAGAGCCTCATCTAAAATTAACACATCCTTATTTTGGTAAATAGCTCGTGCAAGAGCAATCTTTTGTTTTTCCCCATCCGACAAATTATTACAAGAAGTATAAACACCATTATCAAATTTATCGACCATATCTTTTAAATTCACAAATTCAAGCGCAAAAGACAAATCACCTTCCTTATTCAGAGTAATATTTTCTTCAATATTTTTATTCAAAATAACCGCTTTTTGCGATAAAAACGAAACGTATTTATAATAACTCTTAAAAGTGATATCCTCTAAACTAACACCATTAACACTGATCATCCCCTGTTGCTTAATAACTTTACCAATCAATTTAACTAATGTAGATTTACCACAACCAGATTCACCCTTAATTAAGACAAAATCATTCTTCACCAAGTCAAAACTAATATTATTTAAAACAGCACTATCATATCCAAACGATAAATTAGATATTTTAATGTTATCGACTCCATCAATAACGATACTCTCTTCATTACCATAATCAACAATATATTTTACAATTAATGACCAAAAACCCTTTGAAGTATTATAAGACATAATTATATCTGGCACCTTCACAATCACAACCACCATTTGTGGAGCAACAATCGCCAAATAATAAATATCCGCAAACTGACAATAACCATAATAACTCAAAAAACCACCAACCACTAAAATTAATGTCGTTGTTATTAAAGAACCAAATTTAGAAGCCATCTCAATAGAGTTAGAAGCCTTCTTAACCATCAACAAAGAATCCAAGAACTCTTCACTCGCATCATCATAACCCTTAATAGTCCGATCACTAATCAAATATGGCGTAATTTCTATATTTTCAAGATGATTTTGCATCTTAGAAATAATCATATTATTCTTCTCATTAAAATCTTCACTAGTTTTCTCAATAACTTCATAATTTTCTTTATTCATAAAATAAATAAACAAAACAACAACAAATATCAAAACCAGAAAAATCCAATTAATTTGGACAGTAACCACAACCGACATCCCAATAACAAAAACAATATTAGTAATCATAAATAACGACTCAATTAAATTATTACTAAAATCTTTAATATTATTATTAAAAACCGTAGTAAATTCTTGTTTATCCGCCAAAGCAATATCACGATTATTTACCTGAGATAACACAATATCATTCTTCAAACGCAAGATTAAATTCTTCACACAATAACTCGAACTAACCTTCTCAAAAAACTTAAAAAATCCAAACCCCAACAAAATTATCAACAAATACACACTATAAGTTTTCAAAGCCAATAATTTTTGACCAACGATAGAATCCAACATCAAAGAAACCATCTTTGGTAAAAAGACAATAGAAACTAAAGAAATAGAGCAACCGACAAAATAAAAACAAAAAAACTAATTTTTTTAAAAAATAACTTCTGACAATATTTAATCATCAACACCCTACCCAATCACATCTTTATTGATCTTTCTTTATTAATACCCCACATTTAATAACCACTAAAATTAATAGTAGACTTTCACTACCTAGTTACATGGCCTGCACGACAAAAAAGAGAC
>JBATBW010000169.1:0-5163 GCA_049662565.1 Erysipelotrichaceae bacterium
GTACTTTAGATTTATTCTTTGATGAAGCTGATATGTTAAATGATAGTGCCAACTTAGATTTAGAAGTCGTTTTTGGTAAAGTTACGATCTTTGTTCCAAGTAACTGGCAAGTAATATTAACGTCCGATGTTGTCCTTAGTAATGAAGAAATAGTTGGTAAACCAAATAACCCTAATAAGAAATTATATATTAATGATGAATTAGTGTTTAGTAAATTAAATATTATTTATCTCTAACAATAAAAAAAGGACTTTGTCCTTTTTTTATCTTAATAGGGGGATTTTAATCTATATAAAATTTATCTTGCGATAAATTGTCAGCTATTGTTTGCTTTCGTTTAGAGTAACTTGCAGTGTCATATTACTACCATTACGATTGACAACGATATTTACTTTAGAATTAACTTTACATTCTTTAATTATCTTTTTTAGTGTTTCGCTACTATCGACATCTTTTCCATTAAATTTAATAATGCGATCGCCGACTTGTAGACCGGCTATATGTGCATTACTGTTTTCAATTACCGATTGGATATATACACCTTTATCTTTTACTTGATATAAGTCTGCGGTTTTTTCATCTTGAACATCAATAATGGTAATGCCTAAAGTAAATCGACCGCTGACATAACCTTTATTAATTAAGTCATTCATTACTTCTTTAACGATATCAATCGGAATCGCAAAACCGATTCCTTCGACATCTTCGCCAACGGTTTTCGCATTGACGATGCCAATTAATTCACCATTACTATTAAATAAACCACCGCCTGAATTACCAGGATTTACGGCTGCATTTGTTTGTAGTAAGGTCATTGTTTGATTTTTGATTTTTAATTCTCGACTTACGGCGCTGATAATACCATCACTGACACTGCCACCTAAGTTGCCTAAAGGGTTACCAATAGCGATAACATAATCTCCGGCATTTAAGTTACTACTTGATCCTAGTGTGGCATTTGGTAAATCTTTGCCTTCTATTTTTATTACAGCTAAATCGGTTTGTTTATCGGTTCCGATTACTTTTCCTTCATATTTTTGTCCGTTCGCAAGGGTTACTTGGACTTGTGTACTATTTTCTACGACATGATTATTGGTTACGATATAACCGTCTTTACTTACGATTACTCCACTTCCCGCTTCTTGACCACTGACTGGTCGGTTAAACATATCGACACTAGTTGTAGTAGTTAATATTTCCACTACGCTTGGTTGACTTTTTTTGACAATATCACTAGTTGTGACATTGTTATTGTTAAAGATGTTATTTGTTGATGGATTTTGGTTTTCATAGATAACCGTTTTGTTAGGTTGGATCAAATTATAGACAAAGTTTCCACCAATTGCACCACTAAATGCTACGACAAATACAATTAAATATTTAATAATGAGATTCTTATGTTTTTTCATTTTTACCTCCTTCTTTATTTATAATCTATATTATAAATATCCTACTTAAAACATACTTAAAGTTATATTTTTTTATTGGGTAGTATTACATTGATAGTAAATTTGTTGGTTTCTTTACTAAAGGCAATAATTTTTCCTTGATGCGATTGCACAATGCTTTTCGCTAGGGATAGACCAATGCCATACCCATTAGTATTACTACTATGGGATTGGTCGATTCGATAAAAACGATCGAATAGTTGATCATGGTTACCGATGGTCATTTGATTGACATCATTTTCTATTTCAATTATTACTTTATCTTTATCTTTTTTTAGATTTAAATTGATATTAGCTTTATCACTACTATATTTGAAGGCGTTGTCCAATAAGATATATAATAATTGGCTTATTAGATTTTCACTTCCATTATATTCAATATTTTCTTCAATATTAGATGTTAATGTTTTATCTTGACTAAGAGCTATTGATTGATAAGATTCGTTAGCTAAAATGATCATTTCACTAATATTGAATGTTTGTTTATCAACTATTTGATTTTCATTTAATTTGGATAATGATACTAAGTTGTTGACTAAGACATTCAAACGTTCTACTTGATGTTTACTACTATCTATCCATTTATTACTTGTATTATTTGCTTCTAATACGTCCATATTGGCATTAATTATCGCTAAGGGAGTTTTTATTTCATGAGAAGCATTAGTAATAAATTGATTTTGTTTGTCATATGCTATTGCGATTGGTTTTACGACTTTATCGCTTAAGATATAGGCGATTATTGTCGTTAGAACAATCGCTACTAATGATAGATAGATGCCATTATATAAAAAATTTTGGTACTGTCTGATGTTTGAAATGGCATCAATGAAGATGATTGCATTTATGCCATTGATATTCGTTTTGAGATATTTATAGCTATTAATATAGTCACTATTATTGTGGTTTTTTAAGGCATCAATGGCATATTGGGCCGCCGTTTTGGTATTGATTGAATAAATATTATTGACATCGCTATCAATTACGACCGATGTACTGTCAAAATATACGACAAAATATCTAGTTTCATACACTTCTTCACGATAAAAGCCATCTATTTTATTGAAGTCTCCATGGGGTTTGGGTAGTTTTCCATTGTTTTGGGCGATATATTGGAGTATTTGATTGCTTTTTTTGTCCATTTGTTGGTAGTTAAAGATATTAATAAATAGTAAAAGTACACTTAACATAATGGTTACTGATAAAGTTGTATAGATAATGAATTTCTTTTTTAGTTTTTTAGTCATGATGGATCTCCAATGTGTATCCTAAATTACGATTGGATTTAATATATATATTAGCTTGTAGTTTTTCTAATTTTTTTCTTAAACTTGATAAAGCGACCCATACGACATTGATTTCACTTTCACTTTCATAGCCCCATACTTTATCTAATAGTTGTTCACTACTCAGATATATTCCAATATTATTTAATAACGTTTCCATTAGTAAATATTCTTTGTTTGTTAAAGTAAATTTATCATTATCAGACGATAATTCAAAGCGTAGACGGTTTAATTTGATATTACCATAAACTATATCATTATTATTATCTTGATGATCTAGACGTGTTAAAACGCGAATACGGGCTAATAATTCTTTAGTGTTAAATGGTTTAGTTAAATAATCATTGGCTCCGCTATCTAACCCTAAAACTTTATCATCAATTTGGCTTTTTGCTGTTAGTAGGATGACCGGTGTTAAATTATGATGAGATCTCATAATTTTTAAGACATTTATGCCATCTACTTTCGGTAACATAATATCTAAGATAATAATATCGTAGTTACTATCTTCAATATAATCTAAAGCACATTGACCATCATAAGCGACATCAACTAAATATTTATTGATACTTAATATTTCTTTTAAAGCCTCAGCTAATGGCTTTTCATCTTCTACTAATAATACATGCATATTATCACCTCAATTACATAATAAAATATCTACTTAAAATCTACTTAAATTGTTCCTACGGTAAAGGTATAAACGACATATTCCTTTTCACCATCAATATCTAATAATCTATTACAATAATAATGATCAAAAGCCGCAATACCACAAGTACCTAAATCTAAACTACTACAACACAAATAAACATTTTGTCCTAAATGACCAGTATCAATTAAAGCGACGCGATGAGCTGAAATACCATAACGCCATTCACAACGATAGATATTACAAGTATAATATAAAACAAAATTCGCTTTTTTGACAAAAGGTTGTCCACATAAACTATCATTAAATACTTGAGGAATATTATCTACTTCTTTAATGAATTCTAATTGATGACTTAAAGCTAAATAATGATATAATCCGGGTTTTAATCCAATGACATTATTTATTAAAATATAGGTTTCAAAGGGGTGTCTTGCACCTCCTGATGGCACATATCTAATTGTTGCATAATTTTGGCCTTTTATTTCTTTGACATATTGCGTGTAATATAAAATATAGGATAATTGATCGACATTGATATCTTTATTAGTATATACTCGACTACTTTTACGCTTATCTAATACTTCTAATAAATTATTATTAAAGTTTATTTGACTAAAGTCTTTTGTTAGATCTATTAAATTTTCTTTATCACTTGTATCACATAGTGGCGGTTGGGGTAATTTTTTCTCTTGATCAGAAATATAATCTTCATCTTTTTCGGGATAATATTTCATAAATTCCCGATTATCATTAATTATTTGTTGTATTTTGTTATTTTCCATATTTATCACCTTTTTTATATCATAACATAAAAAGTAAACCGTGAGGCTTACTTTATAGTTCAATCTTTAAATTTACTTTATGACGGTCTAAATCAATTTTATCGACATAAACATCAATCATATCACCAACACTAAATAAATCACTTGGGTGTTTAATTTTTTGTTTACTCATTTTAGAGATGTGTAACAAAGCATCATTTTTTAGACCAATATCAATGAAGGCACCAAAGTCGACAACATTACGGACGACTCCTAAGAAGTGATCATTTACTTGTAGGTCTTCGATTGTTAATACTTTATCTCTTAAGACGATTTGATCATATTGGTCACGATAGTCTCTTAATGGTTCTTTTAGGGCATCTAATATATCACTAATTGTATAGATGTCACTATTTAACGATGAAGTTAATTGATCAATATCTAAAGTATTTATTTTTTCAATTAGTTCACTAGTACCAATTAAAGATTTATCTAATTTAATAAGTTCAAATATTTTGTTCGCAATATCATAGCTTTCGGGGTGAATTGAAGTTTTGTCAAATATTTCTTTTCCATCAATAACACGTAAAAAACCAATTGCTTGTTGGTAAGTCTTTTCTCCTACACCTTTGATTTTCTTAATTTCTTTACGACTTTGAATTACTTTTTCATCACGATACGCAATAATATTTTCCGCAATTTTACCATTTAATCCCGCTACGTTACTTAGTAGTTCTTTTGAGGCGCTGTTGACATTAACACCAACTAAGTTAACGCTCTTATTAATAACGAATTCTAAACGACTGTTTAGTTGATCTTTTGGTAAGTCGTGTTGATATTGTCCAACACCGATACTTTTAGGATCAATTTTAATTAGTTCCGCTAAGGGATCAATTACCCGACGGGCAATGGAGATAGCGCTTCGTTCTTCGACTTCTAAGTCTGGAAATTCTTTTTTAGCGTTGACACTAGCACTATAAACACTAGCTCCGGCTTCACTAACTGCCGTATAT
>JBATBW010000170.1:0-8810 GCA_049662565.1 Erysipelotrichaceae bacterium
GAGTTATTGATTGCGGTAGTTTTGTCAGCACAAACTACGGATGTAAGTGTTAATAAGGTGACACCTAATTTATTTAGTAAATATCCCGATATTGTAAGCTTAGCGAATGCTGATTTGGTGGATGTCAAATCTTTAATTAATAGTATTGGTTTATATAATACTAAAGCGAAGAATATTATTTTGTTGTGTGAAAAGATCATTAGTGATTATAATGGGGAAGTACCTGATGATATTAATCAATTAATGAGTTTGCCTTCGGTGGGTCGCAAAACGGCCAATGTTGTATTAAGTGAATATTTCAATATACCAGCTATCGCGGTTGATACGCATGTCGAGAGGGTTTCTAAACGATTAGGGTTGGCAAATAAGAAAGATGATGTCTTAATGGTTGAGAAAAAACTTCAAAAGAAGATTGCGAAGGAGCAATGGCATTTTACTCATCATTTGTTGATTTATTTTGGTCGTTATTTTTGTAAGAGTAAAAATCCTTTATGTGATCAATGTCCTTTTGTTGATTTTTGTAAAGAGAGTAAGAAAATTAAATATCGTAATGTTAAGAAAGCATCATAATTTGATGTTTTTTTTCAATAAGAAAAGGCGATTGCTCGCCTTTTTTTGAAATAATTAATTTCGATTAGCTGCCGGTGGATTACCTGGATTAACAGGTGGGTCTACAGGCGGTTTATCGGGTTTGTCAGTTTGTCCAAGATTTGGCACGATAATTTCTTGGCACATTTCATTACTCTTAAGACTTGTACGTTTATTAAGAGCATAGTAACCACAAACTTTAATCTTGTCATTTGGTTTTAAGTATTTGAAGTTGATAACTCCACTTTCACTACCAAAACTACTTTCGGCAATAATGTTATTACTTGAGTCCATTACATAAGTATAATAGTTGGCAACACCTAACATCCATGTAGGATGGTTAATGATATTTACTGTTGCTTTTAGTGAACCGTTGACATAAGGATATGATGAGCTTGCGACAGTTCTGAAATTTTCATCCGGATATAACGGGAAGCTAACATTGATTGCCAATGGTAATGAAGTTTTAAATGATGCATTGAATGATGCAAGATTTGGAATAGTTGGGAATTGGTAATTACCAATACTAGCTGTTCCTTCTTTTACTAAACCACTAGTAATATATGATGAGTCTAGACCATCAAATGGTGCTAGGTAAGGATAGAATCCTTTAATAAATGAGATTGAAGTAATGCCATCTGGTTTTGCGATCCCAGTAGGATTATCTTGATCATGAACGACATAATCTAACATATATTTATTAATGTTACCTGGGTAATTCTTGTTTCCTAAGTAACTTGAGTAATATGTATTTTTGCCTTGTACACCTTGATCAAATCCAACCCAAGTAGCGATTGTATGTTTGCTTGTTGCAGCAACCATCCATTTATCTTTACTTGATCCTAGAGGTATTTGTAAATCTTTACATGCTTGTACTCCCCAGTCAGTTGTACCAGTTTTTGCATATACTGGATATGATTTATGTTGAGCATAAGCGTAGTTGCCCCAGTTTCTTGAAGTGTTTTGAGCGGTAATTGTTTCGGTTAAATATGCAGCTTGTGGACTTAAAGCTTGAACTGGTGCATATTTTGGTGTGAAGGAATCGGAACCATCAACATAGTCAATTTTCTTAATTGTGTGTGGTTGGATATATACACCGCCGTTAGCAAGCATTGAATGGGCTCCGGCTAATTGCATTGGACTACATTCAAATGATCCTCCACCAATACCCCACATGGTACTGAATTCGTCTTTATTTACTTCAAAGCCGATGGATCTTAAATATTCGATTACTTTGTCGGCACCAATTAGATTGATGACGGCATCTAATGTTTCTATAGCTGGTACGTTACGTGAGTCACATACGGCCGTTGTTAAGTCGATATGACCTTTGTAGCGATTGTCGTAGTTGTTGACGCGAACAGTACTACCTGGATAATATATTGGTACATCTAAATAGATGTGTCCGGTTGAATAGCCTAGGTATTCAAAGGCTAGGGCATAATCTAAGAATGGTTTTACTGTCGAACCTGGTTGTTTTCGTCCTTGGGTTGCGATATTAAATACTCTTTGTCCAGTATAATTTCTACCGCCACCAATTGCGATTGCACCGCCAGTCGCATTTTCTAGTGCTACGGTTGCTGTATCTAGATAGTCATGATGGAAAGTGATTGGTCCTTTTTCATTTTGAATTGTTTCAATTTGTTGTTGGACATAAGGGTCCATATAAGTATGAATATCCATTGGTACTTCATATGGATCTTTTCCCGTCAATTTAACTACTTCTTCAATAACAGTATCAACATAAGCTTGGTTAGGAATTAAATCTACTGTTTGTTTTTCACCAACTAATAAATTTTCCATTTTTACTTGTTTAGCAAGATCAGCTTCGAATTTTTCGATATAACCATGATGAACCATTAAGTCTAATACTTCATCACGTCGTTTTGTCGCATTATCTAAATTCCAGTATGGATTGTAGTAATTTGGTAAATTAATACATCCTGCTAGGAATGCTGATTCGGCTAGTGTTAATTGGGTAATGTCTTTACCAAAATAGTATAATGCGGCTTTTTCAGGACCTCTTGCAGTACCACCGTAGTTATTTTGGTTGATATATAGTTCAAATATTCTTTCTTTTGGTAATAGTTTATCTGCTTTTATTGCGAGATAAATTTGTTGTAATTTATAACTGATTCCCCCGTATTTATTACTTTCACCAGGTGGGAAGTAAGTGTTTTTAACAAGTTGCATCGTAAAAGTTGATCCACCTTGTGAGAAGTCACGTGTTTTTAAATTGACAAGAATTGCCATTGTAAAACGCGGAACATCAAAACCGTTATGGGTAAAGAAACGTGAATCTTCAATTGCTAAGTAAGCATCAATTAATGATTCAGGTATTTGATCGTAAGTTACATTACGTCTTAATTCCTTACCGATATCCATGATTACTTTACCATTTTTATCATATATTGTTGAAGATTGAGCGCTTTCGAAATCCTCAATGTTTAATGGTGGTGCGCTATAGAATGTTTTAATGACATAAAATAGAACGCCACTTCCCGTAACTAAGACCAAACTTAAAAAGATAATTAAAATTAATGAACCTAAGTTCTTTTTGCCGGTTTTTGATTTTGGTTTTTTTACTTTAGTGGGAGCATTGTTGTCTTTATTTTTTGGTTTAATGTTAAATAAAGGTTTTTTCTCTTTGCTAGGATTAGCCATTTTTTTCCTCCTCAATTATTGCTTTAATAGCTGTTATATAATCTAAACGTGGTTGATAATTGCTTTGTAATAAATAACCATGTTCATTAATCCACGATAATGATAATGATTTTTTCGTGTCATTAGCGATAAAAGACAATATGTGTTTGACCATAACTAAATACGTTTGGTCGATTTTAGTGAAACGGATAATAACGAATGCGATTGCATTTTGTTGAATTACCGCTTTGAAGTGATCTAACTGATGTTTATGAAGTAAACTTAGTGCGAAGCTAGTTTTGCTATGTGTTTCTTTAGCTTCGAAATCTAAATAGTATCCTTGATAAACCCCATTGTAATCGGTAGTGCTAGGGGTTTTAAAATACGCTTTAGTAATTTCAGCTTTATTTCGACATGGATAATCAACTTCTACTATTTGAATCGGTGTCGGTTTTTTATTGACTACCGCAATATTATGGTTTAAATAATAAGCATTAGTTTGATTGATATCATCTTCAAGATTCATTCCTCGATTAGAAAAACTGATGTTTTTATTAGTGTCAATTTTCTTTTTATTTGGATATTTAATCATTTCATCACCGTGTTTATTATACTACATGTGTTTCTTTTCAACAACTTTTATTATATTTTGTTGTTTATATATCGTGATAAATTATGGAATTTTATAGATTTTTTCTTTTTTAATAGCGATATTTTAGAGATTTGAAACTAAGTTGTTTATAAAACTTTTTAAAATAATAATTTTACGAAATATTTGTGATAATTTTACAATTATTATACAAATGTAAATAAGTATTATGATATACTTTAATAAAGACAGGTGAGGGATATATATATGAAATTAAACAAAACAGAAAAGAGCTGGATACTGTACGACGTGGCCTGTTCATCTTTTACGATGATATTGACTGCGACTATTCCAGTATTTTTCCGGGAATTAGTTAGTGGTGCTGGCATTCAAAGTGTATGTAATAATGCTTTGGTGCAATTCTTATTTAGTGGCAATGCAACAGCGGCACTAGCAGGTGATTTACAAGCTTTTGAAGCAATTAAAACTTCGTTGTTTGGATTGACGACAACAGTAGGGGTATTAATAGTTGCCGTATTGGCTCCAATTATGGGGGCGATTGCGGATTATAAAAATATGAAGAAACGTTTATTTGTTGTTTCTTTAATGTTCGCAGTTTTGGGATTGTTGACACTAGGTATTACTACTAGTTGGATGGCTTATTTATTCTTATTAATTATGGTTCGTATTTGTTATTCGGGTTGTAATATATTTTATGATTCAATGTTAGTTGATGTTACTACGGATGAGCGTATGGATTATATTTCTTCTTTTGGTTATGCTTGGGGTTATATTGGTAGTTGTATTCCATTTACTATTGGTTTATATTTAATTTTGGCATTGCCTTTTGGTTTAAGTATTACAACAGCTACGCAAATTTCTTTTATAATAACTGCGATTTGGTGGATTGTAATGACGATACCTTTATTAAGAAATGTAAAACAAGTTCACTATTTACCACATCAAGAACATTTAGTTTCTACCGCTTTTAAAAGAATTGGTCTTACTTTAAAGAAAATTGTTAAAGATAAGAAGTTATTGTTCTATATTATTGGATATTTCTGTTATATTGATGGTGTTTATACAATTATTTCGATGTCTACTACTTATGGTGCGGAAGTTGGAATTGGTACTAGTAGTATGATTTTAGCTTTATTATTGACACAATTTGTGGCTTTCCCTTTCGCAATTCTTGCGGGTATTTTAAGTAAAAAGATGGATAGTATTAAGTTGTTGAAGATCTATATCTTGTTATATATTGGTATATGTGCATTTGGTTTCCAATTAGATCAAGCATGGGAATTCTGGGTTTTAGCGGTTAGTGTTGGTATTTGTCAAGGTGGCATTCAATCATTGTCACGTTCATATTATGGTAAGATTGTTCCAAAAAATGAAGCTAGTGAATATTTTGGTTTCTTTGATATCTTTGGTAAGTTTGCGGATTTCTTTGGTCCTTTATTATTAACGATCTTTGCGACTTTTACTGGCCAAAGCAAATATGGTATTTTGTCTTTAATTATCTTATTCGTTATTGGTTATATAATGTTATCTAAAGTAGAAAAATTGTCAAAGAAGTAATTTTATGGTAATATTCTTTTGTGGTGATATAAATGAAAAAGAATAATAAGGCTAGTACAATAATTTTTACAATATTATATTCGATATTAATATTTCTAGTTGTTGGGACTAATGTAGCTCGAGCTACTTATCTTAACAACGATGCCAATAAAAGTGTTTTAGTTGAATCTAAGATGGCATCAGCGTTGGAAGTTGAGATTACAACTTCGACAAAGGACATTCTTAAAAAATATCAATTAGATGAAAAAACGGTCACAAGAGTTTTTGAACAATTGGATTTACAAGAAGAAATAAGTGCCTATATTGATTTTAATTTTAAGAAGATACAGTACGATATTTCGCATCGTAACTTCTCTATGTTATTAGAGTCAGAATTTAAAACTCAATTTTTAGAGGCTAATAAAATTGATAATGGGGTTTATCCTGAAGAACATTTGAAGTTGCAAAAGAATTTTGTTAACGAGATGGTTATTGCTTATGATAATCAGTTTACTAATAGTGATTTTACTAATTATATCGTGCAAATTAATATGTTATATTTGAATATTAGTAATGTGCTTTTGTGGGTGTTGATTGTATTATTAGTTTCAAATATAATTATTCAATGGTTGTATTGGGGATTTTCTAGAGTATCTAATTGTTTCATCTATGGCTTTTTTGGCTCATTTATTGGGACATCGGTTACTATATTTTTACCTTGGACCGCATTGTATCCAAATAAAAATCCAATATTTGTTAATTATATGAAGTGTTTAACTGATCGTTTCAATTTATTGATGATTTTGTATGGTTTAATGATTATCATTGTAGTGGCAATTATTTATGTTATTAAATACTATAAGTTCTATCAAAAAAAGAATTTATTGAAATAAAGCTTGTCAATGACAAGCTTTTATTGTGGTTAAAAGAAAAACCCTTTCGGGTTTTAGTTATTGTCTTTGTTGTCAATTTTGGTATAATATTCTTTCCAAAGTTTCGCAACGTTTTCTTCACAATAATATTCGCTAACTTGTTTTGCGAGTTTACTAAATTCTTGATAATATTGGGGATCGTTTTTGAGTTTTGTGATTTGATCACAGAATTCGCTAACAGTATTACCTTTGGCATAATGACCGTCTAAAATATTTTTGTATAGATCGATATCTCTTAGGAGTATCGGTTTATGACAGTTGGATGATTCTAAAATTGTCATTGGGAATAGTTCTTCATATGATGCGAGGAACATTATGTCGCACATATTGTAAATGCTATTCATTTCACTACGTTCGACAATCCCTAGGAACTTTACGTTGTTGGGGGGATTTTCGATAGCTTTTTTTATTTGTTCATAGCCGTCGCTTATTTGTTTGAAGGAAAAACCTCCGGCCCAGATAAATTGAATTTCTGGCATGTTTTTTGCGACTTCCATGAAGTCAAAGAAGCCTTTTCTTGTTTGTAATTGACCAACACATAAGACGATAAAGTCATCAGGTGATAGACCATATTGTTGTTTTGTGTTATTAATTTGATCTTGTTTTTGAATAAAAAAGTTTTTCTTTGATACATAATTAGGGATATAACTTACTTTATCGGGGTTTACACCATAACTTTCTAAGCGTTTAATGAAATATGGGTTAACGGTTACTAAGTAGTCCATATTTTTATAAAAAGAAATGATGTATTTATATAATACTATTTTCGCAATATAAGGTAACTTAATACTGTTATCTAAAGTTTCCGGTAAAAAGTGAACATATCCAACGGATACACTTTTGTTTTTAATAAAGGGAATAGTTAAATAATGTCGTAAATCTACTGTATGATAGTGCGTTATATTAGCTATTTCGAATTCGTTTTCTTTAATAATAAATTGGTCGGTTAAGTTTTTCTTACATAGAGCAACTTGTTCAATATAGGCGGATCCCACACCTTGACCTTTTACTTTGTCGGCTGACGACAGCATATTGATTGTTCTTTTTGTCAAACAACCACCTCCTGTTTTAATCAATTCGCTTTTTAATTATAACACAATATGGTGACTATAGCTCAATATTCTTTGTAATTGGATTTAATAAAAAAAGTTAGATGTTGTGTCTAACTCTTATTTTTTCATTTTGTTAATAAATGCTAGTGGCAATAAATGGCCAATTGTTATGCTTATTCCAATTATTAGAACGTATTTTTCCCAGTTATTGGGGTTTAGTTTAAAGACAAAATAGATGATTATTAATAGGATTCCCGCAATTGCACTGGCAATATTGAAGGAGTACATCATTTTTGTTTTTGCTAAGTTGATTAGTTGGACATCTAATTGATAAGTAG
Source organism: Erysipelotrichaceae bacterium (assembly GCA_049662565.1). Classification (GTDB taxonomy): domain Bacteria; phylum Bacillota_I; class Bacilli_A; order Erysipelotrichales; family Erysipelotrichaceae; genus JBATBW01. Next base: position 7,700 of record JBATBW010000170.1, read on the forward strand.
TTAAAACAAAAAAGACGGTAAGCATTAGGGTAATTAATATTTCAAACATTTTATTCTCCTTTTATTTTTTTTAGTATTTCTTCTTTGTTGTAGTCATGCGATATTTCATTGATTTTGAAATCATCATTTTCGTAACGGGGAAGGATATGGACATGCCAGTGTAGGACGGTTTGCCCTGCTACTTCATTAGTGTTGGTGAAGATATTACAACCCTTGCTGTTTAGTTTTTGACAAATAAGTTGTGATACTTCATTAGCTTTATTCATTATTTTACTAATGGTTTGTGGATCGGCTTGCCAGAAGTTGTCATAATGTTTTTTAGGCATTATTAGGGTGTGACCATAGGTTAATTGACTGATGTCTAGGATTGCGATTATTTCTTCGTCTTCGTAGACTTTGTAACTAGGTATTTCATTATTTATTATTTTACAAAATATGCACATATTGTTCACCTCATATTTATTATAACAAAAAATAAGCGATAATTATCGCTTATTTAAAATAATCATTGTAAGTTGCTTTTAACTTATCATATAATGTTTTATCATAGACTTTTAGATCGTATTTTTTGAAGAAATAGGTTGTAGCTTTATTTACTACTTCATTTTCTTTATGTAATGTTTCGATTACTTCGTCTTTGATTTTTGTGCCGTCACGTTCGATGACACTTACGACATAGAATACAGTTTTGTCGCTGTTAGATATTGGAGTTGGATTGATTTTTGGTAATGCAATATTTTGTCCAAAATCTAAGACACTAGTGCTGATTTCTGATAATGATGAGTAAATAGTTGCGACACCCTTGTAGTCTTTCGCATTGTTTGCGGTTGCGACATCTTTTAGGTCTTTTCCTTCATTAACTTGTTTAATTGCCATTAATGCTGTTTCTTCTTTATCAAATGATGCAACTGCCATTTTTACTGGTTTATATGTTTTAATGAAGTTGTCAAAGTCACTTGAGATATATTCTTTTGCGATTAGGGCAGCTTTTAATTCACTTTCTACTACTTGTAAGTATTGTTCTTCAGTAGTTACTTGATAGTATTGTTGGATATAAGCAGCAAATTGATTTCCTAGTGCTTGTTTAGCGATATCAACTGTTTGTTGTGCT
>JBATBW010000171.1:0-1545 GCA_049662565.1 Erysipelotrichaceae bacterium
TTCATATACGACTACAAAATGCGTTACAAGATAACACTATTGAAAGTGCTTATGTTTATTTGTGGATTTGGAATGGTGCCCAAAATAAAACTTTAGGAAATCCGAATCATACTTTTTATAAAACCAAAGTAAGTGCAACCGATACATATTTAAACTTTGAAATTTCAGAGCAAATAAAATCATACTTAATAAGTCCAAGCAATGCGCCAAACACTAACCAACCTAATTTTAGTTACAACGAAGCGAACAGTCCAGCTATCACGGGGCAAGGTGTGTTTTGGCAAATTGTGGCTGACATTACAAGTGCGGGCGTAACCACTCGATACAACTTTAGAACGTCATTTGCTACTTTAGGTTATAGATGGGCAAACGAACAAACGGCAAATACTTTCTATAATGTCGATGTACCAAGTTTAGATAAATGGTACAATCCAAAGATTCATAATTATATTGAACAAGATTTTGACTTTACAAAAACAGTTGCAACCGCTACAAGTGGAAACATAATAAACGTTACCGATGTAACACCACCAACGGCATGGAGTCGCATTAGTCGTGACCCTTACCTAATTGTGTACTTGAATAAAGTAGGTTTGTGGGAAATGTTTACACCTCATGGCAAAGCGGTTAGAATTGCGAAAAAAGAAATGTCAACAAGTAACGTTAATTATCGTGACCCTTCAAGAATTGATAACAGTTATACACACCACAAACTAACTGATAATTTTGATGTTACTGAAACTATAACTATCAATACGGGAAGTCTTACTGAAGATATGGTTTACCAAGTAGAACAAATTGTATATAGTCCAAAGGTTTACTTAATTAGATTTGTAGGGGATGTACAAACAACTACTTTAATAGGCGTTACAATAGATAATACTTTCATTACTTTAGATGATTTAAACACAACTATTGATGGTTTAAGTATTACCGAAAGTTATTTAGCGAAGTATAAAACACACGAACAGATTCCCGTAATTTTAACGGATACGGATTTTACTTTTAAAAATAGAGTAAACGACAAAAACCAAATTGATTATAATCTAAAGTTTGAAATTACAACAAATAAAATAAATGATATACGATAATTATTTCGTATATTTGAGAACTATTTAAAATGATTCTAAATTATGAAAATTAGATGGCAACAATAATAACAGAAATTTATGTAAGTATTGATAATTTAGAATTTACAAAGCTTGACCTTTACAAAGATGAAGCCTTTGAAATGAAATATTCTAAAAAGGATTTACAAGATATTACAAAAGTTTTCGCACCATTTTCTAAAAATTTCACTTTGCCTGCTACTCCAAAGAATAAGCAGGCTTTTGGATTTTTCGGAAATACTGAAGTGATAAAGATTTTAACGGATTCAAAATACTTTTGCAAAGTTTATATAAACGGTATGCTTGACCAAAGCGGACTTTTAAAACTTGAAAGCGTAAAGTATAAGAACAACAAAGCCGATTCATTTACAGCAAATTTTAATACTTCGCTTTTATCTTTAAAAGATAGGATTGGAGATGACACGATGCATAATTT
>JBATBW010000172.1:0-2188 GCA_049662565.1 Erysipelotrichaceae bacterium
ACGGTTTGTTTAAAGGCAAAATCAAAGGCTTTACCATAATCTAATTCTTCTGGTTTATTATGTAAATATAATGCAATATTTCTAACACTTCTAAAAGATACTCCTTTTTGACTATCAATTTGATTTAACTTTTCATGAAATAAATCAAAGAATTGTAGTTCTTGTAAAGTATAATTAGAAATATAATCAATTGAATAATCATCATTTTCTGGCATGTAGTTAAAGAAATCGCAACTACTTTTATCAATATTTTCCGATTTCTTTAATGATTGTTGAGACTGATAATTCACAAAAGTTTCTTTCTTTAAATTAATAATATATGAACGATCTAAAAGACGATCCGAAATATTCTTTGTCGTTTCATCTAAATTAATCGTACCTACAAAGATAATATTATTTGATATTTCAATCACACTAGGATATTGATCTTTATTATTACAATCTTGACTATCATTATATAAATATAAATTACGATCACCAAAATCTTTTTCTAATAAAGAAATGAAAGGCGCAAACCAAAACTCAATTTGTGATAAATTCATTTCGTCAAAAACCACTAAATGCATTTTTTCTTTATTATTTTGGGCATGAATTAAAAAATCCACAAATCTCGTTTCCGCTGGAACATATTCCTTTGAATTAGGATTATAATACCCCAACAAATCCGAAGGATCATTAAAAGATGGACTTATCGGTAAAAATAATAAGTTCTTATTCTCTTCACTCATATTAAAATATTCCGCAAACTTCAATGGTAATTTAGTTTTACCTGTACCAGATATCCCAGCCAATATAATTAATTGAGAAGAACAGACACAAGTATAGAAATTATAAATATCATTTAATGAATAACATAAATTATTGGACTTAATAAAATTAAAAAAGTTTTCTAATTCTCGTCCAATTTCAGAATCTTCATATTTACTAGAATCAGTAACTTCTAAATCATTGAAACTAATATCACTAATCGACTTTTTCTTAATACTTTCTAAAGCTGTTTTTATCGCATTTTGACTTAAAAACAAAAAGTTAGTACCATTTTCAATAATATCACCATCTTGAAAAGATTGATCATAATCAATATCCAATTTCGTAATCACATTAGCTTTCCAATAAGTATCATTACTACTAGAACCAACTAATTCAACACTATATATATCCTTCTCATAACACAAGTATTCCGGAGTGCCTACTAATCTTTGCGAGTTTAAAGGTAGCGGGAATTCTTTTTTATTTTTAAAAATATCATATGTTTTCATATCAATTATTGGCACACAAAAATAGAAACAATCCGATGATACTTGTACAACATCAGAAACTGTACCATTCTTAAAAAATATTTCTCTTTCATTATTAAAATAATAATATGGTTGGACAATAATTAATTTATTTTGTAAATATTTCTCAATGACTACAATTTGATCATCTAAAGAATAATTACTTAAAATCTTACTCTCATCTTCATCTAAAAAACCTTCAAAGTTTTCTGCCTTAACAAAATAATGATTAGACTGTGAATTATAATCAAAATGAGTATTATTTTCTAATATAATTCGTGGTTCATCACTAATCAATTCTAAAACTATTTGGGCAAAATCATTAACCACATAACCACTATGATACTTACATACTAATCTTCTCTTAGTTAAAGAAAACTCTTTTATATCATCTATTAATCTTTTAATTTCCATTTTCTATTCCCCCAATAAATAAGACGCAAAAACATATTCCGCTAACAATAACTCTAATAATTCTTTACCTTTAGTACTATTATTTTGTTTCATTAATAACCCTAAAACATCTTTAATTTTATCTTTTTCATTAATCGCATATTGTTGACGATATTTTTCAATTGACTTACAAATGTCCGTTGTAGAAGTATTTTTAATCGCTAAATCCAGTAAACAATTATATCCTTTACTTTTAATAGCTTTATTGTCATTTTTTAATTCATCAACTAACTTTTCTAACTTATCATTTTTATCTTTTAGATTTGATAACTGCTTGTCTAAATTGGTTATTTGAGTCTCGTTACTCTCAATTTTAGTATTCAATTCTTCAATAATCTTTTCATACTTATCGTTATTTTTTTGTTTAACTTGCAAAAACTCATCATAAGTTATATTCTTTTCTACTTCATACAAATCAAACAAAAGATTAATTGTATCAATATCATTTACTTTTAATA
>JBATBW010000173.1:0-4482 GCA_049662565.1 Erysipelotrichaceae bacterium
TTATCATTGTAATCGTTTTTATCCGCAGTAGACCCAGTACTTGTATCAACACTACCTGGTTTATTTGGCTTATCTGTCGGATTCTTTTCATCAGTAGATGCACTAGTATTGGTGTCAGTATCGGAAATATTATATTGATAATATTTTTCGACTAACTTAGTATTGGCATTTACATAATATTTATACATTTTACTATTATAAGAAAATTCAATTTCATAAATACCTTTTTCCAATTCGACATCTAAATTAATCATTTGATTTCTTTTAATATTCAAATTTTTGCTAAGAATTTCTACCGCCTGCGAAGCAGTTATATTAATTTGATAATTACTATTGTCATCAATATCTGCCTTTTTACTAATGATTTTACCACTATTAACATCTACTCTTATTTCATATTCTTTATTATCATAAAGGAATTCAACTTCGTATTGACCATCATCAATTCCACACAAAATATTTTTGACATCTTTTTTATCCAATTTAAATTCTTTTAAAGCAATTTCAATTGCATCATTTTTGCTGAACTTTAAATCACCAATTGGTTTATCTAATGGTTCAATATTCCAAGAGACAATTTCGCCATTTTTCGCATTAACATCTACTTCATAATTTCTATTATTATGCGCAAAATTAACCTCATAAACAAAAATATCATTTTCTTCATCAAATTCTATAGTTGCACCTACAATAACCACTGATTTTAAATCAAGTTTCTTCATTGCTAGTTCAAAAGCTTTATTACGAGTAATATAATCATTCATCAAAGGTTCACCGATTTGATTAATCTTTAGATCCATTTTTTTATCAATAGTTAATAAATTAAGTTCATTAATATTAAGTTTTGATAATTGTTCAAAAGAGTAATCTTTACTTTTTTGCAAAATTTCCGTTATTAATTGCGCCTTAGAAAGCGATATGTTGTTTTTTGCAGCCATACTTGAATTATCTTTATTAGTAATTAATAAGGATAAGACATTAGGTTTTAATTGGTGAGCATTCATCTTCTCTACAACATAATTAACTAAATTAGTTTTCATTATTTCGCCTAGTGATGTGTCTTTAGCGTCTACCCCAATTAATATTGAATTATTGGAAATTAAATATTCATTTTTTATTAACTCTTCAACAATTTTATTGGTCGCATCTTTGACAGCCATATTTTTAAAATCAATTGATTCAAATATTCTTTTCCCATCATCATTTAAGGCTTGTAAGTCAACAACCTTATCTTCCTTAATTTTTATTTGAATACTTGGATTTGTATCAAAATTTACTATTACTGTCTTATTTAAATCAACAAAATATAATATTGATATAGTCGCTAAAATAATAGCCGTTATTCCAATTGCAATTAATATTTTTTTATTTTTCATAAGTTTCCCCACCTTATTTCTATTTTTATAATATCACGATAATTATTATATTTGAACTATTTTGCACAAAAAAACCTATAAAGGTGGCCTTCATAGGTTATTTTTCATTTTTCTTTTTTGCTGCTTCCACTGCATCCACATGATTTAAGATTACCGGGATGATAATTGGGTTTCTTTTTGTCTTTTGATAAAGGAAAAACTCTAATGTTGATTTAATTGTCTTCTTAATTTCCGAAAAAGTTAATTTGTTAGAACTATCCATCAAATCTTTTAATGCTTCATAAACAACATTTTCCGCTTCTTTTATTAAAGTTTGATTTTCTTTAATGAAAACAAAACCTCTAGTCAAAATACTTGGACGACACAATAATTTACTATCTGCCGAGTTAATTGTCACAATAACCGAAACTAAGCCATTGTCGCCTAATACTTGACGATCACGTAAGACACTCATTGATAAACCAGTTGAATCATTACCGTCAACAAAGATATCATCCGCAATAACTCTTTGACCAGTAACGCTAACCACTCCATCTAAAAGTTGTAAAACATCACCATTAGTACAAACAAAGATATTTTCCGACGGAATACCTGTTTCAATTGCACTATTCTTGTGTAATTTCAACATCTTATATTCTCCATGAATTGGCATAAAATATTTAGGTTTAATTAACTGTAACATTAATTTTTGTTCGTCACTAGAAGCATGCCCTGTTGTGTGTAACGAGTTTAATGCACTATTAATTTGTACATCTGCCCCTGCTCTAGTTAACTGATTAACAACCTTTGACACACTTAGACCGTTACCAGGAATTGGACTAGACGAGAATATAACAGTATCGCCAGGAATGATTTTTAAATAACGATGCGTACCGTTCGCAATCCTACTTAAAGCCGCTAGTGGCTCACCTTGCGAGCCTGTACATAAAATACATATCTTATTTGCTGGCAAACTATTTAATTCTTCCGGTTGAACAAAGTTATCTAAACCAATTTTAATATGATTTAATTCTCTTCCAACTTCAACAACATTCTCCATTGAGCGACCAAAAACAATCACTTTACGACCACAAGCAACTGCAGCTTCTAAAATTTGTTGCACACGATGAACATTAGAAGCGAAAGTTGCGACTAATAAACGACCTCGAGTCTTCATCATATTATCTAATAATGAACGAGCAACTTTCTTTTCACTAATAGAAAACCCTTCTACTTCAGCATTAGTTGAATCACTCATCAATAAGCTAATACCAATTTGTCCTAAGTAGGCAATCTTTTGATAATCCGCATTGCCACCAACCGGTGTCAAGTCGAATTTAAAATCTCCCGTATGAACAATACGACCATTAGGCGTATTAACTAACACTCCTAGTGAATCAGGAATTGAGTGAATCGTATTGAAAAAACCAACAGTAAAATAATCAGTTTCAATCCTTGATTCATCCGTTATTAAATTTAATTTAGTATCATGTAACAAAGTTTTATCATCTAATTTTTTATTAATCAAAGCATAAGCAAATGCCGGAGCATATATGTTTTTTACATTTAGAGCTTTAAGTAAAAAAGGAATACCACCAATATGATCTTCATGACCATGGGTAATAATTAATGCTTTGATTTTATCTTGATTTTCTACTAAATAACTATAATCAGGAATAACATAGTTAACCCCAAACAAACTTTCTTCCGGAAAACGAACACCACTATCGATGATAATAATTTCATCACGATGTTCATAACAATACATATTTTTCCCAACTTCTCCTAATCCACCCAGGGCGTAAATTAATGTTGGTTGTTTTTTATCTTCTTTTTTCATTTTTACCTCTTCTAAATAACCACTGAATTTTCAATTGGTTTTAACGGATTTTCTTTATCAATATGATCATAAAATAAAACTCCATTTAAATGATCCATTTCATGTTGTAATACAATTGAAAGAAAATCTTTTGCATTAATTATAACTTCTTTGTCTTGTAATAAGTCATAAGCTTTAATTTTAATCTTATAATGTCTTTTAACAAATCCCGGATGAGAATTGATCACTGATAAACAACCTTCACCATTTTCTAAATAAGAATTCATCACCGAATGCGATAATACTTTTGGATTAACTAAAGCATATTTAATAACTTTATCTTCTTCATGAATTACAACGGCTAACATTTGTTTTAAAATGCCAATTTGGGGGGCAGCAAGACCGACTGCTGGCTTAAGATGACGTTCTTGCGCCAACTCATCATCAGTTGAATCACTGACATATTCTACCATTTTCAATAATATTTCTTTATCTTGGACTGATAAAGGCAAAGCGACCCTAGCACTTTTTTCTCTTAATAAAGAATTATCATCCAATATAATATCTTCTACATTTATATACATAATTACCTCACAAAAAAAATTATAAAAATATATTTTAATTTTCAACGTATTTACTACCGTTGTTTTTATTATAGTTTATTTCACCAATAATTACAACTGTAAGTTATAATTTGTTATAATAGAACAAAGGAGAAAACACTATGCTAGAATACATCATAATCATTTTATTATCAATACTTATTATCTTATTGTTAGTCTTATTACTAAACAAAAAAAGTGACAACAACCAACAACATATCATTAATGAGTCATTATTAAATCAAATGAAAATAATTAACCAAAACACTAATGATAACTTAGAAAACATTCAGATTAATATTAATTCATCCAATTTACAAAACGAACAAAAATTAGAAAACTTACGTCAAAACTTAAACCAAAACCTCAATATCATCCACCAAAACAGCAATATAAAATTAGATGAAATAAGAGAAATAGTCGACGATAAGTTACAAGACACCCTAACAACTAATTTCAATAGTTCATTTAATGTCATTGCCCAACAATTAGAAAACGTAAATAAAAATATTGGTGAAATAAATAGTCTAGCCAACAATATCACGGATATAAAAAAACTATTTACCAATGTCAAAACTAAAGGAATAATTGGAGAAATCCAACTTTCCAATTTATTAAATGAAATATTACCCAATCAACAAATTATACCTAATGCGAAAATCAAAGAAAATAATTATGTCGAATTTGCCATTAAACTACCAAATAA
>JBATBW010000174.1:0-2967 GCA_049662565.1 Erysipelotrichaceae bacterium
ACTGATGATGTGATATTGTCTTGTACTCAAGATTATTTAAAGAGAGCGATAGAAGCTTATGAAGATTTGGGTGGTGTTTATAAGTTAAGTAAACTTGAACGAAAATCTAAATCATTTAATGAATCAATACCAGATATTAAGTGTATTGAACTTGAGGTTGTTAAGTCTAATGAGCCTACTTTATATCGGATAGAGTTTGATCCTAATAGTGAAATAGTTAAATTAAATTATGAACTTATATATGCTGGTGGTCTAGATGCAAGAAGTTTTTATCTTGAATATTTACCAATGGCACATATTGGTGAATGGGAAAGTGAATATGATGTTTCTAAATATGGTGCAACTGTAGTAGATAGTGTAACCTGGAATTTAAAATTCACTTTTAATTCTGGTGATGTAAAGGAATGTCATGGTAATAATTGTTGTCCTTTTAGTTTTAGATGGTTTTTAGATTTATTAGAAATTGAATGTTTTATTGATTATATTTAAGACAATTAGATTAATTCTAATTGTTTTTTTATGATACAATTAATAGGAAGTTGGAGGGACGTATGATTAGAGATAAAGACATAAAGATGTTTTATCGGTGCGATCGGTTATTCTATTTAAATTATTATGATAATAATAATGTGAAGGGATTGCCATTACTTCGTAGTGATGAAAACTTATTAAATTTATATAAATGTAAATTAGGTATTGATAGTATTAGAATTGGAGTTAAGAATGAACAAAATGACGCTTATTTTAATAATACTACTGATAACTGGTTTTATAAAATGCGTTTAACATATGATGATATTCGGATCAAAACCCCAATACTTCACCGTTATGATAATAATCATATTGATTTATTTTTTACTATCTCTAGTGTTAATCCGACAAATAGTATTTCGATTAATTATATTAGTACGATATATGTTTGTAATAAGCTGGGAATAGAAATAGATAATATTTATATCATTTATTTAAATAGTGAATATGTTCGAGTAGGGGATATTAATGTTGAAGAACTATTTAATATTACGCCATATTTTTTTAATATGAATCATAATCAAAAAGAAAATATTAAAGAATATTTATTTAATGAAATGTTACAATTAGAAAAAGATATTTCTAAAATCCATAATACTTTACTAAATGAGCCATTAGATGTAATAAGAAGTGCAAAATGCACTAAGAAACCAAAATGTTCATACTATAGTCATTGTTTTCCATTAAAAGAATTACCAAACAATAGTATCTTCTATTTATATGGTGATAATCCTTTTAAATATGATGAAGAATTTAAAAGCTTTAAAGAATATGATTATAGTAAGATGTCTTTAAATAAAGTGCAATATGCCCAAATAATGGCCGATATGAATGGTGGAATATATTATGATAATGTTGCCTTAAATAATTTCTTAAAGAATACTTTACAGTATCCATTGTCATTTTTAGACTTTGAATGGGATACTTATGCGATCCCACCATATGATAATATGAAACCATTAGATGTTATATGTTTTCAATATTCATTAGATGTATTAGATACTAATGAACAATTAAAACATACTAACTTCTTGTCAATTAATGACTGTCGCGAAGAATTCATTATTAGTTTAATTGATAATCTACCTAAAGAAGGATCAATCATTGCCTTTAATGCTTTAGGTGGAGAAATAATACGTTTAAAAGAGCTTATACGCCAATTTCCGGTCTATACACAACAATTAGAAAGCATCATTGATAGATTTGTTGATTTACAAATGCCTTTTATAAACGGCATGGTATACGATCTAAGAATGAAAGGACAATTGTCAGTAAAAGAAATACTAAAAGCGGTAAGTAATCTTAGCTATGATGATTTAGAAATTGGTGAAGGAATATCCGCCATAGCTTATCATCGAATTTATGAAAAGAACCAAGACGAAATGATTCTTCAATCATTATATAAATACTGTTCATTAGATACTTATAGTATGTATGTCATATATAAATATTTAAAGGATATATTACAAGATTAATTAAAAAAGGCATGAGAAATCATGCCTTTAGTGTAAAAAAAAGAATGTTACCATTCTATAATGTTTGTTGGAAATGTAACATTTCTCATACAACTATATTATACTACATAAATATTTTAAAGATAGACCTTATTTATCTTGTTTTTTATATTATAATATAATTAATTAAAGGAGGTACGAATATGAAATTATATATTCATGCACAAGATTTCACAGTTAGTGATACTTTTAAAGCTAAGATTGAGGAAAAACTAAAATTCATCAATAAATACATGATCATTGATGAAGATGCCTCAGTCAATATTGTCATTAAGGAAATTAAAGAATTAAAGAGAATTGAAATTACGATGACTACAAGAGTCGGATATTTAAGAAGTGAAGTAACAAGTGATAATATAAACACTTCACTAGAACTTGCTATCGATAAGTTAGAAGATCAAATTAGAAATCAAAAAACAAGATTAAGTAAAAGACATAAAGAAAGTTTGGCAGAAGCTTTCATCGAAGATGATGACAAGATATTGCCTGAAGATGTATTAGTAAAAACTAAAGTAATTACCGCCGAAATGATGGATATCGATGAAGCGATATTACAAATGGAAATGTTAGGACATACGTTCTTTGTATATACTGATAAAGAAACCGAAGAAATCGCAATCGTTTATAAAAGATTAGATGGCGATTATGGTTGTATTGAAGTAGAAAAACCTTTATAAAAAATACTCCTTATGGAGTATTTTTATGTTATAATGATAAAAATGGAGGAATATAAATATGGGACTAAAAGATAAACTTAAAAATTTTGTAATGCCAGAAGAAAATGATGAATATGTAGAATATGAAGAAGAGGAAGAAACATCAAGACCAATTAATGGTTATGAAAAAGCAAAAGGTGACAATCCAATTCGTGATGTAAACAAAAATACGAATATCGTATTATTTGAACCACGCTCATTTGAAG
>JBATBW010000175.1:0-17057 GCA_049662565.1 Erysipelotrichaceae bacterium
AAATAATCTTAGCTTTAGATTTAGGTATAACAGCTAATGAAGAGGTCGATTATGCGAATTCTTTAGGAATCGATATTTTAATTTTAGATCATCATCAACCAAAAGAACAATTGCCTAATGCCAAAGTTATTGTGGATGCACATAAATCTAGTGATCAATATCCTTTTAAAGATATATGTACTGGTGCTTTAGCTTATAAGTTGAGTTATGAGTTGTATCATCAATTTAAATTAGATACTAATTTTATTATTAGTTTGTTAGGGATAGTAGCTTTTAGTACAGTAGCAGATTCAATGCCACTAATCAACGAGAACCGTACTTATGTTATCGAAGGTTTAAAGCAAATTAATAATGGTTCAAGAATTTGTTATCAAGTGTTGTTAAATAAGTATAAAAATATTGATGAAAATATTTTAATGATGAACATCAACCCGATGATTAATGCTGTTGGTAGGTTAAATAACAATATTGGTTTCCTTATTGAATTTCTAATAAGTGATGATTATCAAGTGGTATATAAGCATTTTCAATTTCTTTTAGATAATAATCAAGAAAGAATTGATCTTACAAAAATGTATGTGGAAGACTTAAATCAACGAATGAATAATGATTATCCAATTATTATTGAAAAGGGTAATTTTAATCATGGAATAATTGGTCTATTAGCTAGTAGATTATGTATGCAATATCATAAACCAGTAATTATAGCGAGTTGTATTGATCAAAATTATAGTGCAAGTGCTAGGAGTTATGGTGATTTAGATTTATTAGAATTATTAAAAAATGTAAACGAGGATATTATTCAAATTGGTGGACATAAAATGGCTTGTGGTATGACTATCAAAGGCGAGAATTTTAATCACTTTAATGAAACTTTGAAGAAAATGGATATTCATGTTGATGAGAATATTTATTTTGATTTTCGTTTAAATGTTGATACCATGAAAGCTAGTTATCTTGAAAAGTGGGATGTGTTGTCACCTTTTGGTAAAGGATTAGAAAAACCATTGTTCGGTTTAGTTCTCAATAATTATCGAGTTAACACCTATGGCAAAGTTGTGAAATATGTTTGTAATAATATTGAAATTGTCGATTTCAATTTGGATATTAATACCAATAATCGACCTTTCAAATGTTTGGCTAATATCTCATATAATAGTTTTACTAAAAAGCATCAATTTGTTATCAAAAATTCTAGTATCAAAGTTATCAAATAGTATTAAAGTTATTGATTTTAATGGTATATATGCTATACTATTTACGACAAAAGGGAGGGTATATGAAAAAATCAGTTATCTCAACAAAAGCAATAGTTGCTGCCGCAATTGGAGCTGCATTATTTGCTTTAGCATTTATGTTTATTAAGGTGCCATCACCAATTCCGGCTACACAAATTCAAACAGCTTACGGTATTGGGGCATTCTTCGCTGCATTATTTGGTCCAATTGTTGGATTCTTAATTGCCTTTATTGGCCATGCGGTAAACGACATCGCTTTATTTGGTAGTGCTTGGTGGAGTTGGATTATTGCTAGCGGTATTTCTGGATTAATTATTGGTTTAAGTTTTAATAAATTTGATATTGAAAACGGTGTTTTTGGAAAAAAAGATATTATTATTTTTAATGTTTATCAAGTAGTTGCACATTTGATTGCTTGGTTAGTTATTGCACCAGTATTAGATATCGTTATTTATGCAGAACCAGCTGCTTATGTGTTTACACAAGGGGTTTTCGCAGCTATTTCTAATGCGGTAGTTACAGGAATTATTGGAACATTATTACTTTTAGCATATTCTAAAACTAGAACTGCGAAGGGTTCATTAAAGAAAAAATAAGGCAATATTAATTATTGCCTCTTTTTTATTAGGAGACAAACATGGAAAAATTAATTGAATTTAAAAATTTTACATTTAAATATGATGCACAAAGTGAACCGACATTATATGATATCAATTTATCTATTAATAAATCAGAGAAAATTTTAATTATTGGACCAAGCGGTAGTGGTAAAAGTACATTAGCTCATTGTATTAATGGGTTAATACCGCATACTTATAAAGGTGAGTATAGTGGTAATATATATTTATACGGTAATGATGTCTATCATGATTCGATATTCAAAAGATCTAAAAGCGTTGGCACGGTTCTTCAAGATTCGGATGGACAATTTGTTGGTTTAACGGTCGGAGAAGATATTGCTTTTTCTTTAGAAAATGATAATTGTGACCAACAAATTATGTATGATAAAGTACTAAAAGTTAGTAGTATGGTTGATATGGATAAATTTCTAACAAAAGCTCCTTTTAATTTAAGTGGGGGACAAAAACAACGAGTAGCTTTAGCGGGGGTAATGATTGATGATGTAGATTTATTATTATTCGATGAACCTCTAGCCAATTTAGATCCGGCAACGGGTAAAAAGGCAATCGCTTTGATTGATAAATTACAAAAAGATTATGGTAAGACAATTGTCATTATTGAACATCGTTTAGAAGATGTATTATATTGTGATGTCGATCGTATTATCTTAATGGATGATGGTCATATCATTTTTGATGGTACGGCTAATGATTTGTTACTAAGTGATTTACTTAATAAATATGGAATTAGAGAACCTTTGTATTTGACTGCTTTAAAACATAGTAAGATGTGTAGTGATACTAATGTTTCAAATATAAATGATATCCATGGTCAATATCCTTTATTAGAAAACTTTTATGATAGATATGAAACAGAAGAAAAAATTAATAAAAAAGAAGATGTTTTATTGACATTAAAGAATGTATCATTTAGTTATGATGGCAAAAACGAAGTGTTAAAGGATATTAATTTTGATTTATATAAAAATGAAATGATTAGTATTGTTGGTAAAAATGGGGCAGGAAAGAGCACAATAGCAAAACTGATATTAGGATTTTTGCCAAAGTATTCGGGTAACATGGAATTCATGGGTCAAGACATGAAGGATATGACGATATTTGAGAGATCAAACTTTTTTGGTTTAGTTTTACAAAATCCAAATCAAATGATATCAAAACCAATGATTTATGATGAAGTGGCCTTAGGATTGAGAAATCGAAAGATGGACGAAGAAACTATTAGGGAAAAAGTTACTAATGTTTTAGAAATTTGTGGTTTATCACCATTTATCGATTGGCCAGTTCGGACATTGAGTTATGGACAAAAGAAGAGAGTCACTATCGCTTCTATTTTAGTAATGGAACCAAAGATACTAATTTTAGATGAACCAACTGCAGGGCAGGATTATCGTCATTATCAAGAAATATTAGAATTCTTAAAGAAAATTAATCAATTAGGGACAACTATTATGATGATTACTCATGATATGCATTTGATGTTAGAGTATAGTGATCGTTGTTTAGTTTTAGCAGATGGTGTATTGAAGGCGGATGCTTATCCTTATCAAGTTTTAACTAATAAGGATTTAATCGATAGTGCAAATCTAAAAGAGACTTCACTTTTTACTTTAGCAAACCATTTAAAAATGAATGACAGTGTAAAGTTTGTGAAGAATTTTATTAGTTATGAAAGGGGAATAAAAGGTGAGTAACGATTTATTTCAATATGAAGAAAAAGATGCTTATGTTTATCGTTTAAATGGTGCCAGTAAGCTAATATGTTTCTTATTATTAACTTTTGCGATTATGCTTTCGTTTGATATTCGTTTTATTTCTTTAGTAATATTACTATCTACTACTATTTTATTGACATCAAAGATGTCTTTTAAAAAGATTAAGTGGCTATTGTTTTATGCCTTGGGTTATATGTTAATATCTTTTGTGTTGAGTTTTCTTTTTTCGCCAGAAGAAGGGGTTAGAATATATGGAACTCGTCATGAAATATTTCATTTGTTTGGGAATTATTTTGTTACCCAAGAACAATTGTTGTATCAAGCTACGAAGTTTTTGAAATATACTTGTGTTATTCCGGTTGGTATTTTATTCTTTTTGACGACAAATCCTAGTGATTTATCTAGTTCATTAAATAAGATTAAAGTTAATTATAAGTTGGCCTATTCTTTTGCCTTAACTTTGAGATATATTCCAGAAGTTACTAGGGAGTATCATGATATATCTTTAGCTATGCAAGCTCGGGGTATTGATTTGAGTGGTAAAGCTAAACTTAAAGATCGGTTTAAAAATATTATTAGCATTTTGACTCCTTTGATATTTAGTTCGTTAGATAAAATTGAATATATTTCTAATGCGATGGATTTAAGAGGGTTTGGAAAAAACAAAAATCGTAGTTGGTATAGTTATAAAAAGTTTAGTCGTATCGATATCATATCGATGATTATATGTCTCTTAATATTTGTTGTTGGATTATATTTAACGATATTTGTGAATCAAAGTCGTTTCTTTAATCCCTTTATTTAAGGAGAAAAAAATGAAACCAATTTTAGTGTTTCAAACTGACTTTACTTATAAGGAAGGTGCAGTTTGTTCGATGTATGGAGTAGTAAAAAGTGTTGATCGTGAATTGGAAATATTTGATGGAACTCATGAGATCCAACAATACAACACATATGTTGCAAGTTATCGTTTATATCAAAGTATGAAATACTGGCCGACTGGTACAATATTTGTCAGTGTTGTAGATCCCGGAGTTGGTACTAGTCGTAAGGCTTGTGTGGCAAAAACAAGTGATGGCTATTATGTCGTAACTCCTGATAACGGTAGTTTAACGCATTTAAAAAAATGGGTAGGAATTAAGGAAGTTCGTGAAATTGATGAATCAATTAACCGCTTAAAAGGTAAAGGCAGTGAAGAAGTTGCAATTTTCCATGGTCGTGATTTGTTTGGATATTGTGCAGCACGTTTAGCAAGTGGCATTATTAGTTATGATCAAGTTGGTCCTAGTTATGAGGTTAATGATATTGTGGAACATGATATTTTTGATCCGTATGTACAGGACAATAAAGTTTTTGGTTATTTTGAGATTAATGATCCTAATTTTGGCAACTTGTGGACTAATATCCCTCGTTCATTGTTTTTTGATAATGATATGAAGTATGGTGATATTATTAATCTTAAGGTGTATAACGATGATGATTTAGTTTATGATAATAATATTTTATTCCATCAGTCTTTTGGTTTTGTGGACAAAGGTGAACCGATTATTTATAATAATGAATTGATGAAGATTGCGGTTGCTTTATCGATGGATAGTTTTTGTGAGAAGACTAATATTAGTTTTGGACCAGAATATAAGGTGGTTTTTGAAAAATGTTAGTACTAGCGAATAAAAATGATCAAAATAGAATATTACAATATCTTAATAATAATCATTTAATTAATATATTTATTATTGGCGATATCTTAAATTATGGTTTTGATCAATCGTTTCAAAAGGTATATTATGAAGTTAAAGATGATAATATTTGTGCGGTTGGTCTAGTTTTTTATCAAAATTTCATTGTTTATAGTAATGAAGATTATGATTATGAAGCGATGTATCAATGTTATTTATCTAATGGATGTCAGCTATTAATGGGTAATGAGTTTAGTGTTAGCTGTTTATTGGATCATTTTGATACAGGTAAGTATTTTATTAAAAGACAAACTTTTAGTGTTTTAGTTACTAAACAAAGATTACATTTTGATCCAACAGTAAAGATTGCGCATTGTGATGATGTGGATGATATTATTGCTTCACATAAGAGTATTGAGGAGTTTAAAGATTTATATAATGATAAATTGAAAGAACTAATTGTTAATCGTATTACGAGTAAAGAAGGTAAGCATTATATTATTAAAAAAGACAATATGGTAATTGCGCATGCCAATACGGCAGCTTGTACGACTAATAGTTGTATAGTCGGTGGAGTATTTACGATGCCTAGTTATCGCAATAATGGATATGCTTCTACTGTTTTAGAATCATTATGTAGTGATATGATTGATAGCGGTATAACTCCTTGTCTATTTTATGATAATAAAAAAGCGGAGAGTATATATTTAAAATTAGGTTTTAAACCAATGGATAATTGGTTGATTATAGGAGAAAAAAGATGAATAAATTAGTTTTTCAAAGTGATTTTGGTCTAGTAGATGGTGCGGTAAGTGCGATGTATGGAGTAGCTTTTCAAGTTAATCCGGATTTAAAGATTTTTGATTTGACTCATGATATTACTCCATATAATATATTTGAAGCTAGTTATCGATTAGTTCAAACTATTGAATATTGGCCGACGGGAACGGTATTTGTTAGCGTCGTTGATCCAGGAGTGGGTAGTAGTAGGAAAAGTGTAGTTGTAGAACTAAACAATGGTCAAATTATTGTAACTCCTGATAATGGCACTTTAACACATGTCGTAAATAAATATGGGATTAAATCCATTTATGAGATTAGCGAAGTTAAGCATCGTCGACAAAATACAAGTGAATCTTATACATTCCATGGTCGCGATGTTTATTCTTTTGTGGGTGCGAAATTAGCTAGTGGTGATATAACTTTAGATCAAGTAGGAGATAAATTGCCTAATGAGAGTATTGTTCGTTTAGTTTTGAGTCCAGTAGAAATTATTGATCAAACTATTTATGGTAGTATCGATATTTTAGATGTTCGATTTGGAAGTTTGTGGACTAATATTGCGAAACAGGATTTTGATAAGTTAGGAATTAAACATTTAGAAAAGGTTGAATTGACAATTTATAATAACCAAACAATGGTTTACCAAAATATGGTTACTTTTGGTCATAGTTTTTCTGATGTGATGTTTGGGGCACCAATTATTTATACTAATTCTTTATTTTGTATGGCAATAGCGATTAATCAAGGTAATTTTGCGAAAGCATATAATGTTGGTGTTGGCGATAACTGGCGGATTGAAATTCGTAAGAATGGTAATTAGAGACTATTATATTTGTATAATTCAAATTATTTTAGTATAATAAAAAAGTTGAAGGAGGAAAACTATGAAGATTGAAAAAAATAAATTACGTCAAAATTCTAAACTATTAATTATGATATTATTAGTTGTTTTCCTAATTATGACGATAAGTATCTTTTTAAGTCAAGAAACAGCATCAAGGGTTATTGATAAAGAGAATTTAGGGACCGAAGAAATTGCAATTGGCAAATTAGTTATTAATGAGGTTAACACTTCCAATAATGGAGCAATTACTGATCCTAATGGCATTCCTTATGAATATGTTGAGCTATATAATGGTTCTAATCAAGATATAAATTTATTAAATTATGGTTTAAGTGATAAAGAAAAAGAAATTAAATGGGTTTTTCCGGAAACAACTATTAAAGCTAACGGCTATGCCCTAATTTATCTTAGTGGCAAAGCCCAAGACGGTTTATATGCTAATTTCAAGTTATCCTCAGCCGGTGGTGAAAAACTTTCATTGCGAGCTCCAAGTGGTAAAGTAGTTGATGTAGTTGAAACACAATCATTATCAAATAATGAGGTATTAGCTCGTAATCATTTAGGTAAGTGGGTAGTTTTTGATCATTGTACGCCGGGTTTTGAAAATAATCAGGCGGGTTTAGAGGCTTTTCTTGCATCATTAAAGACAGAAAACAAAACGGGTCTAATAATTAGTGAGTTTTTACCTAATAACAAGGGTAACGTTAGTGTTAATGGCAATTATTACGGTTATATTGAATTAACTAATACTAGTTCTGGTGATATTAATTTAGAGAATTATTCTTTATCTAATTCATTAAACTATAGTTTTAAATGGCAATTTAAAAATTATTCTTTATCTAGTGGGAAAAGTGTAGTTGTTTATACTTCGGGTAAAAGTTCTTATGATGATGTTTTAGAATCTTCATTTAAACTCACTAGTAATAATGGAGAAGTAGTGCTAGCGGATAATAAAGGAAAAGTTATTGATTATCAAAAATATGAAAACATTCCTAATGGATTAGCTGCGGTTTTAATTAATGATAAATTTGTTAATAGTATAAATATATCACCGGGTTATTCTAATGATGTGGCGGGAATTACGGCCTTTAATAATACTAGAAGTGTGCGTAGTGATTTAATTATAAGCGAGGTTTGTAATAACAATACGAAATATGTTGTAGATAATGGCAATAATTTCTATGATTTTATTGAGATTAAGAATATAAGCAATAAAGATATTAATATTAAAGATTATTATTTATCTAATACTGATAATGAATTGAATAAATATCAACTTCCAGATATTACATTAAAGGCTAAAGGGTCTTATGTAATTTTAGCTAGTGGTAACACGACTTTTTCAAATAGCAAATATCAACATGCGAATTTTAAAATTGGTGATGTAGAAGGAATATTCTTAACTAAGAATAGTCAAATCGTGGATGCAATTGCGATTGGTAATATGTTGCCTAATTATTCTATCGGGAAAAGTGACCAAGGGAAAGTTTATTATTATCAAGAATCCACACCAGCAGAAAATAATAATTCGGGTAGCGTGGGCATTAGTGATCCGGTCATAAATTTATCGACGGCCGGTGTTTATAATAATATAAACGATTTAACAATTCAATTAATGGGTAAAGGTACTATTTACTATACGTTAAATGGCGAGTGGCCAACGGATAAAAGTGATGTGTATACTGGCCCTTTTTCCATTAATAAGACGACAACAATTAGGTATATGCAAAAGGAAAGCGATATGCACACCAGCAAAGTTGTGACGGATAGTTATATTCTAAATGAAAATCCGAATATTGATGTCTTAGCGTTGGCAATAGATGAAGATGATTTAAATCGTTTGCATCGTAATGCAGGAAGAGTTGGTTATGAGATTGGCAATGGTTCGATGGAACTATTTGAAAATAATAAGAAAGTGCTGTCTGCTCCGATGGGGTTACAATTATTTGGTGGTAGTGCTCGCAGTTATGCGAAAAAATCATATGAAGTAGTATTTAAAAAAGAATATGGTGAAGGTCATATTGAATATCCAGTATTTAATAATCGGGATTATCGAAATTATCAATCATTAGTATTGAGAACTGGTTCTCAAGATGATGAATTTGCGGTTATTAGAGATGTAGTAGCAACTTCATTAATGGATGAATTCACTGATGTGGCAACCCAAGCTTATCGACCAGTTTCGATGTATATTAATGGCGAATATTGGGGGTTGTATTTCATCAGGGAAAAAGTTGATGAACACTTCATTACAAATAACTATAATGTTGATGGTACACAAAGTAATCTGATCAGAATTGATGGTGATATTAAAGTTGGTGATAAAAAACAATATAATGAGTTAGTTAGTTTTGCTTCTAAATATGATTTAAATAATGCGGATAATTATGCGAAATTACAAACGATGATTGATATTGATAGTGTGATTGATTTTTGGATTGGTGAATCTTATCTAGCAAATAATGATATTGTCAATTGCCGTTTCTTCAATAATCCGGCATTAGATGGTGGTAAGTTTAAATATATTTTTTATGATTTAGATTTTGCTTGGTATAATAGTAATCATAATTATTTTTCTTTCGCTACTGCACCAGGTGGCATTAGTGAGTATGGTTTTGATAATACTTTGTTGAGAGAGATGATGTCTAGTAAATTATTTAGACAAAGGTTTTTAGAAAGATTGAAGTATAATTTAGATAATACTTGGAAGAAAGAAAATATTATAAAAAGAATTGAAGATATTGAAAATAAATTGGATTTAGAAATGCAAAAGGATCGTCCGAGATGGAATTTTTCTTACAAAAATTGGAAAGGAGAAGTTGATAAACTAATTGATTTTGTCGAAAAACGCGATAAAACATTTAGAACTACGGCAAAGAGCTATTTTAGAATGTCGTCAGAAGAATATCAACAGTATCTACAATAATGAAATATCGTCATGAAATTAAATATACGATTAATAGTAAGCACGCAAATTATTTAATGCGACAATTGTCTTTAGTTTTAACTAAGGATCAAAATAAGTTTAATGAAGATGGTTCTTATTTAATTAAAAGTTTGTATTTCGATACAATGGATAATAAATTATATCTAGAAAAATTGGATGGAATATTATATCGTAAGAAGTATCGAATTCGTATTTATAATAATGATGATACCTTTATTCGTTTAGAAAAGAAAATGAAACACAATAATATGACTGCGAAAAAGCAGACATTGATTAATCGTCAGGATTACGATAAAATATTAAAAGGTAATATTAGAGATATAAATACCAAAGAGCCGTTATTTTTAGAGTTTATTAACGAAATGAAGAACAATAATTTATTACCAAGTATCATTGTAAGTTATCATCGAATGGCCTTTACTTATCCTTTAAGTGATGTTCGCATAACCTTTGATTATCATATTCAATCGGGTTTATATAATTATGAATTGTTCGATACTAGTAAACCGAATTTTGATATCTTAAATGAAAAATATTGTGTTCTAGAAGTCAAATATAATGAGTTTTTACCAACGTTTATTGAAAATATATTACAAAGTATACCGCTACAAAGAGAAGCAGTTAGTAAGTTTGCTCGTTGTCGTAGCATCAAATAGGAGGATATTATGAGCGCTTTAGATTTTATTAAAAAGTCCATATTAGAACAATTTAGTGGGACAATCAGCTTACCGCAATTATTAATTGCCTTAGTTGTATCATTTATGTTAGGTTTATTTATTACTTACATTTACAAAAAAACTTATACTGGTGTCGTTTATTCAAAAAACTTTGCCTTGTGTATCGTTTTACTAGCGATGGTTACCTCACTAGTAACAATGACAATTTCTAGTAATATTACTTTATCATTAGGGATGGTTGGGGCATTATCTATTGTTCGTTTTAGAACTGCGGTCAAAGAACCGGTTGATACAGCCTTTATGTTTTGGGGTATTGGTGTTGGAATTATGTGTGGCGCAGGTTTATTTGTAGCAGGTATTTTAGGTTCTTTTGGTTTAGGGGCAATGTATTTATTTGCTTATATGATTGGTTTTAGAGTTAGTAGCCGTTTTTTATTAGTTATTAGATATAATGCTTTAGCTCATGAAAATGTCAAAAATCAATTGTCGACTTTAAGTGGCATTAAGTTGAAGAGTAATTCAATGTTTGAAAACGATGTTGAAGTAACTTATGAAATTGATGTCAATGATAAAAAGAATACTGATGTAGTTGAAAATTTTAAATTAATAGATGGCGTTAAAAACGTTAGTCTAATTTCTTATCAAAATGATTTTGGAGATTAATGAATGCTGAAGAATGTTAAACATGGGAAACCACCAATTAATAAAAAATGGAAAATATTTAATATTATAAATAGTATTGTCATTCTCGCAATACTAGGTTTTTACTTGGGAAGAATGTACCATTACTATAATTTAGAAAATGGTAAAACCGAACAAAAAGATATTTTGCTAGCTGATAAAATGAAATCAAATCCAAGCCTAATTGATTTAGAAAACGGGTTAATTAGCAACGAAGATGGAACCTATACTTATAAAGGGTCAGTCACTAACAATTATATTTTATATTCAGGGCGAGTATTTAGAGCTTTATCAATTGATAAAGATAATAATGTTAGTGCAATTAGCGAAGATAGCCAAACCTTGTTAGTGGCAAACATAAATAGCGAATATCAAAAATCATATAGTTTCAATTGGTTAAATACTGTTGAAGGTGATGCTAATTCTGGTGTTTTCGCAAATTCTTTAAATGATATAACAACAAATTTAACCTATACTAATACATGTTTGGATAAAGTTGATGATCTGTCTAATATTAAATGTGAAGTAGTTAATAAGGAACAATATGTATCTTTATTGAGTTTAAAGCAATATCAAGATGCTAATGGGGCTAAGAGTTTTTTAAATAATGGGACTAATTGGTGGTTAAATACTACCAATAGTAATAATAAAATGTATTATGTTGCTAGTGATGGTGGTATTACGACTAATAAATTTGACACAATCGTTCATAATATTAGACCAGTAATTACCTTTAATAACAAAGTGATAATTACTTCAGGATCAGGAGCTAAAAATGATCCGTTTGTGATTGAAGCTCGCAAGCTTACTACTTTAACAGATGCAAGTGTAGGGAATCATGTACTATTCTCTAAACATAATTGGGTAGTGACAAAAAAAGATGATACGGGAGTAACATTATTATTAGATACTAATCTAAAGGTCGAAGATAAAGAATTCACTTCTCCTTATGGTGATAGCGTCATGTCTTTAGATACTACGTTGGGGAAATATTTAAATAATGATTTCTTTAATTCCTTATCAGGCAAAGATAATGTTTTAGATAATGAATGGTACAATGGGAAAATATCAGCATATAGTAAATTTAATTACGTTGATGCTCTAAATTCTAAATTTAGCGGTAAAGTTGGATTATTAAAATATGGTGACCTCTTTGTCGGAAAGAATATTGATTCTTTTATTTTGACACGCCCTTTTGGAGATAATGATACTATATACCATGTGAATAAAGAAGGTATATTATTTTCTGATCTAATAAAAAATGCACATGGTTTTGCACCGGTAATAAAAGTAAATAAAGATTTAGAAATAACTAGTGGAGATGGTTCGATAGCTAACCCTCTAGAATTAAAGGAGGTAACAAATGGACAATAACAATCAATTTAACAATGACGAATTCAATAAACTTCCAATAGAACAACCAATTGATGAAGAAACGGTTGAAAATCAAGAACTAGGTAATAATGAAGATACAAAATTAGTAGTAGATGAAGAAAACATTGAAAATGAAGTAATTAAGGATTTAGTAAATGAAGAAAATACAACAACGGGTGAATTACTAATAGATGATAATATTGAAGAAGTAAATACCGGAAAAGAAGGAATTATCAATCTAGCGAATGAAAATATCCATAATATCAAAGCTAAACCTTTATCCCGGGGAAATAAAAAGAATCATCCTCGTCCACGTAAAATGGGCGGTTTCTCTAAATTTTTAATTTTTGTTGATGTTTGTGCTGTCATTTGTTTTTTCATTGTTTATGGGCCCTTAGGATTCTTTAGAAACTGGTTTGTAAGCACCGCTTTAACAACAATGACACACCAATATTTTGCCTATACGCTATATACTGAAGATATGATTAAAGATATTGCAAGTCAAAATGTAGTGATCGAATCAGGCGAAAATACGGATACAAACGCAATTAAAATCACTGATGTTAAAGATGAAGGTGTTTATGAATCAATATATGAAGAACAAATTTTAAAAAGAGATCCAAATAACGATTTATTCAAGTTAGTAGAAATTGAAGGCGATGGTTATAAAGGGTTTATGGTCGTTATTTATGATCCTAGCCGTATTGATTTAGTAATGGCCAAAAAACTAAACAATGGTGGTCAAATGATTACCGATTTAGCTGAAAGTTATGAAAGTAAAGTCGCAATTAATGCTAGTGGATTTATGCAACTAGGAGGCGGTGGTGTTCGTCCTCGAGGAAATGTAATCAAAGACGGTCAAGTTGTTTATGATGATGGTACAGCTGGTCAATTTATCGGTTTTACAAAAGATAATATTTTATCATTAGCAACAATGTCAGCTTCACAAGCAGTTGAATTTGGTTATAAAAACGCAGTAGAATTCGGCCCATTCTTAATTGTTAATGGTGAACCATCAATATTCAAAGGTGATGGTGGTTATGGCATCCATCCACGTACAGCTATCGGTCAAAGACAAGATGGTATTGTTTTAATGGTAATCATTGACGGTCGTCAATTTGGTTATAGTAATGGTATTAATATGCCAGATTTAGCCGATATATTTATTAAATATAAGGCATATAATGCCGCAAATTTAGACGGTGGTGGAAGTACATCGCTAGCAATTGGTAATAAATTGATCAATAAGCCAGCTGGATATAATTACGAAGGCGAACGATATTTGGCTGATGCTTGGATAGTAAGATAGTATGGGTAATTTTTGGTTAGCATTATTAATGACTACAATTGCCGGTCTATCTACAGGTCTTGGGGGATTAATTGCTTTTTTTGCCAAAAAAACTAAAACATCATTTTTATCAATTTGTTTAGGATTTTCTGCCGGGGTAATGATTTATGTATCAATGGTTGAATTGTTAAGCGAATCAAATTTATTATTATCCAACAGTAATGGAGAAAAACTGGGCACATTATATAGTATGTTAGGTTTTTTTGGGGGAGTAATATTTATTGCAATCATTGATAAAATGATTCCTGAAAAGCAAAATCCCCATCATGTAATGTCACCAAAACATGCTGATAGAGAATTTAAAAAAGCTTTAAAATTAAAAAGAGTAGGTGTTTTAACTGCAGTTTCAATTGCTATTCATAATTTCCCAGAAGGTATAGCAACTTTTGTTTCAGCTATGCAAAGTATCGAGATAGCAATACCTATTGTTATAGCTATCGCTATTCATAATTTACCAGAAGGTATTGCGGTAAGTGTTCCAATATATTATGCTACCGGAAATAGATTGAAAGCATTTAAATTATCTTTGCTTTCAGGACTTGCTGAACCAATAGGAGGTATTATTGGATATCTTCTATTAGCTCCATATTTAAATGACACCTTAAATGGTTTACTATATGCGGCAATTGCCGGAATTATGGTTTATATTTCTTTTGATGAATTGTTGCCTAGTGCTAGAGAATATGGCAATGATCATTTAGCAATTTACGGTCTATTTTTTGGAATGCTAGTAATGGGTCTAAGTATGTGGTTAATTATTTAAAAAAACTATTTACAAATACAATTGTTTAGTGTATTATTATATGGCACGGCGGTTGTGGTGAAGTTGGTTAACACTCTAGATTGTGGCTCTAGCATTCGCGGGTTCGAGTCCCGTCAATCGCCCCATTTATTATTAAAAATAATATAATAAAAGCTTATAGAATATTATCTATGAGCTTTTTATTTGTCTATTATTAATGAATAGAAAATATAATGATATTAAAACTATTATCAGATAAAGTAATATTATTAAACAATAGAAGATTGTTAAAATAACAAAATTAGATTTTCTGATATGAAATACTACAATACATCTAAGAGATAGATAAAACAGTTGTTTTTCTATTGCTTAATTATTATAATTAATTATATTAGAGACAATGTTTATATATTGTGGTAATATAAAATCAAAGAGGTGCATTATGAAAAAAAACAACCCTCAAAGATACAAAAATGGTGAAATAGATTGAGCACAAGTCTTTAGACTGTGCTCATATAATCAAAATGTTTAGTATTTAGGTATAATCAATAAATCATGATTACATAATTATAATAATTCGTTAAATTGGAAGGAGTTATATCAAATTTGAATTAATAACATTTGGTAAATATAATGAAAAAAATAATATATATAATGATTATAGCCGTTTTTATGACTATGTCATCTTGTGCAAATAATGCTGCAAAAACTTATTTGGAATTAGACAAATACGGTATTAAAGATGATAAGTTATCAATTATCAAATTATCTTATAATGATTTTAAAAAAAAGGATAATGATAAAATAATAAATGGATTGGTTTTTATTGTTAGGAGCACATGCGATTTTTGCCCATATGTTTTACAAGATTTTTCAACAGCCATTAATAATAATTCTATTACTAAAGATTTGTATGCTGTTGATAGTGATGAAATGTCACAGGAAGAAAAACTAGATATGGTAGATAAATACGGAATTACATCTGTACCTACTATTGTTATTTATGATGCCGGAATTATTAAATCAATAGAAATTGGAAATATAAACGATGACATCATAAGTAAGCTGGTTGAATTTGTTTCGTGAGATAAGGAGAAAGGGAATGAAAAAAATAACATCTATACTAATAGTAATGATAATTATGATTAGTTCAATTAGTGATGTTTATGCTGATGATGAGAAAAACGAGCTAAATCAATATATTAATTATATTGAAACAACAGAATTATACTTAAAATATAAATCTCAGATTACTGGATTGGAAGTTCTTCGCAAAGTCAACACAGAAGAAGGAATTAGATATACTGTTCAATATTCTTTAAACAAAAGTGAAAAAGGAAACTCGTACATGGTTTTGGTCTCTGATAAGAGTTTTAATATGATAGAAGCATTGATTACTGTTTACGAAGAAAAATTAGTATCTATTATAAATTTAAAAAATGAAGTATCTACAAATGTTTATATACAACCAAGAAAACCTGTCTATCAATGTACAAAAAACACATGCGTTAGATATGGACCGAAAATGGATATTCAAATTGCTCAAGGTTGTTCGGCGATAGTAGGACAAGCTTGTGATGTTTTGAAATTAATTGGGGAACCAATATTATATGTTATATGCAAATCCGGTGTTTGGATTGCTTGTAATGTCAATATTGAACTCAAGGCATGTTTGAGATATGTTGAAGAATTAACGGTATGTGGGTTATAGATAATGAAAAAGACAACAAATGTATTTGTGAAGATTGTAATTATGAGTGCTCTGGTTTTTCTATTGTCATTTGGTATTGTGGTTTATTTATTTAATGAAGGATTTTTTTCGGCAGGTCAAATAGTTTTTACGAATATGGGGATGGGTGAAATTATTTTAGCATTTGGCTTTTGGTTATTGACTGATATCTTAGCTATTTTTTGTGGAGCATATTATATCTATAGAATACTTACTAGAAGTGATGATATTAAAACCTCAATTTCTATTGAATTGAATAAATGGATAAAAGATATAATAATTGGAATAGTTTTTATAATTGTTTCGTTTGTTTCATTTCTTATTATACCTAATAATTTCACCTTCGCATTAAGTGCAATAATGGTTCCTTTGGTAACAGTGTTCCTGATTCCATTTATCTTTTTTTGTGTTGGAATAAAATATATGATGTTGCCTATTTTATAAGGTGATCTTAAACAAATGAATTTATAGTTTTATATGAAATTAGCTTTTAGTCAGACTGCTTCCTATTTAACATAGGGAGCTTTTTATTTATAAAATTAAATAATTATATATTGATGTAAGCATCAAATAATACAGCACTAATATACAAATTGATAGTCATATATAATTTTTATATTAGGAGGATGCAATATGTGATCACTTGATGAATGGAATGATTT
>JBATBW010000176.1:0-1822 GCA_049662565.1 Erysipelotrichaceae bacterium
GACCCACACTCTTCAAAATCTTGATTCATCTTTTTCCCTCCTTGAACTCTTTGTTCTTTTATGTATTATTTAATATTTAATATAGTCATAATACTATGGTATGATACATCATTTTCAATAAACAAATCAAAATGATATTCTTCAATACTATCCTTTTTAACATAATCATAAATTATTCTAACTTTTAAGATATTCACAAAATCAATAATATTATCATCAGTGATAATATCTTTATCAATACCATACTTTCTACTGATTTCTTCAATAACTGCTTTTTTCAAAACTTCATCTTTAAGCGCTTTTCTAATAGCAGTTTCTTCCATAGCTTCTTTTATCAATTTTTTATCTTTAATTCCTTTTTTAATAGCTGTTTTTTTAAATGACGCTTGCGTCATTTCTTTATGATGATAATAATTATCCGTCCAATAAATATGACACTCTTCTATTGAGTTGATAATACTTTCAGTGTTTTCTTTAATTTCCTCCAATAACTCCATATAATAGTCTTTCTCCAAAAGTTTATTACCTTTTGTTTCTAATAACTCATCATGTGGATTGGTAAAATTTAAATGGAGATAGAAATAAAGAAATAACACACAATTAGATAAGTCAGGTGGTAACAAATCATATAAAACATGTGGCATAAATATACCTACTTCATCACCATTAAAATCAACATAATTTTCTATACCTTGATATTTCTTTAATATATTAATCAATATATTAGATTTGAAAGTTAAGTCCTGTGGAAAAATGTATTTATTTTGCGTACTAATCGAAATTATCTTATCATTTATATTTTTGCTTTTTTGTTCTTCTGTTAAATAATGAATTTTTGACGGACTAATATTAAATATTTCATCAATGTTGTCATCATTTAGATCACAATCGATATTTGACTGAATAAAAACATCATTAATATTATTATATGGATTATATTCATAAGTAATCCTAAAAACAGCAATAGCGGCATATTCATTAATATTTCTACGATTAATTTCTTCTTTTTTAATATGGTACTTATTACTGATCGCATCTAATAATAAATCTTTGGTAATATACGGATCATATAAGGCATCTATAATCGTATTTTCGTTCGCCATAATAACTGTTTCAAAAATTACACCATTAATTGAATCAATATATTCTTGGCGCTTTTCCTCACAACTCAAAATCTTTGATAGCTTGGGAAATTTATTCACATTTCCCTCCCGCTTCAGTCTTGCCTCATGTTCCTTGATTATATTAACAAAGAAATCAAACATTTCTTCAGTTGATGATGGATAATGTATAAACTCAAATTTATCAGTTCCACTATAAACCTTCCCATCTTGAATATCACAATAATAATGATGTAACGGATTTAGTGCCATGGTATTGGCTATCATATCCGAAACGATTAGAATATTAAACATTCCTTGTTTTTCCACCACATTTTGTCTTACTCTTCTACGAGCTCTATCACTTAACATATAAGTTCCCCCTTTATCTATGAATATAATATCAAAAGAAGTGTACATATCCAGGTACATTATGATTGAAAAAAATTTTTTGTATAATAAAAAAGTCGATGATAAATCGACTTTTCTAAAAGTATATCTTTAGGAATCTAATTTTAGCAGGCTTTATTATTTGTCCAGTTATTTATTCATATTGCCTTAGTTATAACGAACCACCAACACCCTTAAATTTGTCAACAAATTCTGCAATTTTTTTAAAAACTTTTTGTTTTTTAGCAAGATATGATGGGTTTAATGGACTCATTTTAGGCAGGATCTCATTAAGCTCCGTTCCGTTTTCACTTGCATACTCTCTTTTCAAA
>JBATBW010000177.1:0-4686 GCA_049662565.1 Erysipelotrichaceae bacterium
GTCTTACAAGGAGCAGTACCCGTTTTATGAGTATTAATTCTATTATTATCACGATAGTTATAATCCCACTTATCTTCACTCCATTTAACTGCATCTGGCAATTCTACCTTAGGATACTCTACTTCCTTATTACTCTTCAAACATAATTTTTGTCCTAATTTTAAAGCCCCAGCCGGACAATATTCGACACATTGGCCACAAGCCACACAATTATTCTTGTCCACTTGCGCAACATAAGCACTACGAGACATATTAGGTGTATTAAATAATTGCGACAATCTCAACGCATTACAAATCTTCACATTACAATTACAAATCGCAAATATTTTACCTGGACCATCAATATTAGTAATTTGATGAACAAAACCATTTTCTTCCGCAATTCTTAATATTTCAAACACTTCTTCTTTATCACAATAATAACCTTTATTAGTTTCCACTAAGTAATCAGCCATATCACCAACACCAATACACCAGTTTTCAGGATCATCACCACAACCTTCACCCATTAAACTCTTAGAGTAACGACATGAACAAGGACTCTTCGCATACTTCCCTTCATACTTATTTAACCAATAGGAAATATGTTCAATATCAATAGATTCACTTTGGGCATTAATTGCTTTTTCTACCGGTATTACATGCATACCAATCCCAGCACCACCCATTGGTACCATTGGAACAATCTTTTTAACCGGTAGGAAAGTCATTCTTTCAAACATCGAAGCTACTTCAGGATGCGCCTGAAGTTGATCAAGCTTCATATTAAAGAACTCCGCACTACCTGGTACAAATGGCGGTAAAGCATACTGTTTAGTTCTAGTAGGATTCTCCCAGTTATATTCTAATAAACCAATACTACTCATTTCTTGTAATAAAGGCTCCAAATACTCCTTAGACTTACCGGTAATCTTAACCATTTCATCTAACGTCTTTGGCTTTCTAACATCCATCTTTAAAGCAACTTCCGCCATCTCATCACTAACAACAGCAGCCAAACCATAATACTCAGGATCATCCACCCCAACTTTAACACCAACCCGGTCAGTAATCTTTTGACCAAGCTTCATAATTAATTCGCGTGGTTCACCCTTAGGTAAATTAACACTAGATTGTCCACCCTTATCACTAATAAAAGCTACATCATTCTTTTTTATCATATTCTTCCCCTAACTTAGATACATAATCGTGGTATAACCAACAATCAAAGTAACACATTATGTAAATATATTCTAATACCCTATTAAATATATGTCAAATACTATTTGACAATTTCTTAACAAAATATTATAATATATTGGTATTGGTTAAACCACAAAGGAGAACACATGAATTTCGATAAAATAGAATCCCCCACACTAACTCAATTATTTATAGACAAAATAGAAACCATGATACTAAATGGCGAACTAAAAGTAAACGACCAACTACCAAGCGAAAGAGAAATAGCCAATCAAATGGGAGTATCACGATCAGTAGTAAACAACGGACTTGTCCAACTAGCAAAAAAAGGCTTCCTTGAAGTAACACCACGTCAAAAAACCATAGTAGCTGATTACCTAAATAACTCTACTATGGATATTATGATATCAATAATGAAACACGGAAATATAAGCCATGAATATATCTATAGTACACTAACCCTTAGGAAAACATTCATGGACCTAACCCTAGACACCTGTTTTAAAGGAGTGACCCCAGAAATAATTGCCAACCTTGAAGAAGTAAACAATAAAATTAAAAACACTAGAATAATCAAAAACCAAGCAGACCTACTATTCCAATTCGATGACATCATCCTAACCTTAAGCAACAACGTATTATTACCCATTCTCTTAAGATCATTCAAATACCCCAACACGATCTTATTTGAAAGATACATCACCTCAAACAATATATCTGACCTAACCAAAAAGAACGACCTATTCATCCAAGCCCTCAAAGACAACAACATCAAGCTAGCTAAAGACATCATGGATGAATCTATCGATAATTCCCTTAAAGGCAGTAACCAATTTTACTAATTTAAACTCAACACTACTGATATGATACTACTTTAATAGATAAGCAAAATTAAATAGCGTCTCTATCAAAATGTAATTTTATTAGATGCACCAACATGCGGTTTAGATAATGAAAGTATTATAGCATTTGTCGATATTTTCAACGTCCTTATAAAGGAAGGAAAAAGCGTAATTATCGCATCTCACGATTTCCTACCAAACATATCTTTTTCCCAACAACTATTATTAGAAAAATGAAAGCCAATATCGATTAATTAATTATGAAATACAAGAATTTATTAAATAAAGAATTGTTGTCTAGAAAACAACAATTCTTTTTAATTATTATTATCCTTTGATAATCTTCGATAATTGAGCAAGGAGATCCGAGTTAGTGCCGACAGTGATATTACCTACGTTTTCACAAATCTTTTCTAAACACTCAAGTTCTTTCAGCTTATATAAGGTTGCATTCTCATCCATAAGTCTTGCGGTGTTCAACAAGCTTCTTGTTGAAGCAACTTCTTCCCTACGAGTAATAACATTGGCTTGTGCGCGTTTTTCCGCCACTAATAAAGTGTTCATAATATCTCTAATTTCACCTGGTAAGATTATATCTTTGATACCGGCATCATAGATATTTATGAAATAATCCTTTTCCTTTTCTTTAAGATTATCTAATACTAACGAAGCTATCATATCTTTGTTTGTTAGTATTTCATCCAAACGATATCTACCGATATAATCTCGCAGCGCTAATTGTGATATCACATGTAACTGTTCTTTATAGTTGTCAATTTCGCTTCTTATCTTAATAAAGTCTGTAATCTTATAATGACACACAAAGTTAATGCGAAGGGCAACTTTATCTAAAGTTAATATCTCTTGACCCGTGATATCCATTTGCAATAAACGGGTATCTTCGCTTTCAACTACTATCTTTGTTCCATTATTCCAAAAATAATGCATACCCTCATCAAGTTGTTTGACAATTTTGCCATCATAATACAAACGGCCTTTTTGAAACTGTAACACTTGAAATTTAAAGTATAGATTATCAGGAATCATTGAAAAAATATGCTTAGGAATATCTTCATCGACTTGTGGATCTTCTATTGATACTTCTTTAAAGAAATGAGCCTTATAAGTATTCCAAAAAGCATGTTTACCAGTAGTCAATACCTCAACAAACTTCTCGTCTTCATAATGCAGTGCAACTGATACATCAGGAATATCCACAACGATTAGATCATCTTTAAGACTTTCGTTTCTTATGAAAGTTTCAATTGGATAGTCATCTAGTATGAATTCTTCATCGACATTACACACAATAACATTGTAACTATTCCCTAAATAATGATGCTTCCCTGCGGACAATACATCAATAAACTTCCCGTTTTTAAATAGTAATCCTTTTTGATTTTCGTTCAATACAATTTTCATTTTCTTTTCCTCCATGATATATGATGATTAAATGACTAATTAATAAGATGCGGCACAACCTTTAAGATATACTTTATAATATTCGGAAGATAATCTTTGGAATATTATAAGTAATATCGGTATCTACGTTACGACAAAGCATCAGATCAATTTGAACCTAATCGTAGCCATTTAGTTCATCATTTTTTTAGTTGCCATTATCTTTAACTTAATGAATTAGATAACATCGGCATAGCTTATGGTATTCCACAGCTACCGTGAACACGTTTTAGTGTTTTGGACTAATCTTGACACTATTAGAATACTATTTGCCTTAGTTTATATCATGGAAAAAAAGTTGCGAACTTAAATATGTCCACAACTTTTTTGATTAGTTATTCTTTCTTTAATTAAGGCAATAAAACTTATCGGTTCAATCACTTTGATAAATGGCCCAAATGATAAAATACGTATAAGCACTTCTGTTTCATCTTCTTGATAGTAATATAATTTCATTTCATATGTTAATTCATCAATTTGTTTTGTTTCTTTTTTTAAGAAAGCAAAATGCAACATACAGCGTTCTAAGGCATTTCTTTTATCCTTTATCAATAACACTAAACTCTTTTCCATTCGCTTACCTAAATTTTTGGATATACCTTCGCAATTATCTTTTATTTTACAAGCTGTCATTCTTTCTACATTAATAATTATTGTGTCATAACTTCCAGTACATATAAGTCGGAACTTATCATCTTTTGGGGAATATTCTAATTTTATCGGAATGTAAATTCCTTCTTGTATTACTCCTTTTGCACTATTATAGGCTATACTAATGCTTTTATTTTCATTAAGGGCTTTTAAGATCGTTCTAAAATTGGCAATATAATTATCATCAGTATATGGATCGCCTATTGGTCGATCGAAATAATAGAAATCATTGGTATTATACAATGGTTCAATATCTTTTAACCCGTCTATTTCCACTTCAAATAATTGAAAACGTGGATCAAGACTTATTGCCTTAAGAAATTGTTTTTGAAGCAAACTAATTGGCATTTTAGGACGACTCTTAATCGGTGTTTTAAAATCTTTGGTAATTAATTGCCACTCTTGATTTTTAATATTATCTAAAATATAAATAAAACTCTCACTAAAGGCCTTTTCATTTATGATATCATATGCAATCTTTTCATTTAATTCATTATTGACTGCTTTTTCAATTAACTTAGCCATGGCATTATAGTATGAACTATAGATT
>JBATBW010000178.1:0-1845 GCA_049662565.1 Erysipelotrichaceae bacterium
TCAACAACAATAAACCAAACACCATAAATAATTAAAGTTATAGAAATCGTTTGCCAATTATAAAAAATGGCATCAATGAAATCATCCATTAATAACCCCGCTACCGCTGCCGGTATGCAAGCTAAAACAATTTTAGTCCATAATATAATAATACTCTTTTCAATTTTTAATTTTGGTTTAAAAGTAATTGGAAATATTTTTTTCCAAAAAAGAACTATTACTGCTAATATTGAGCCAAATTGAATCACGACAAAGAACATAGCCTTAAATTCATCGCTAGCACTTAAAGTCATCAATTCATCAATTAAAATCATGTGTCCAGTACTACTTATTGGTAACCATTCCGTAATACCTTGAACAATACCTAAAACAATTACTTTAATAATTTCTAATAAGTTCATTCTTACCCTCCTTATTCATATGGAATTTGATAAAATCGTCCGAAAATCTTTTCACTACGTGTAACATTAATAAAAACATGAGGATCAATCGATTTACAAAGTTGATAAACTTTGGTAACTTCAAATGTTGATACAACACTCATCAACATATATTTTTCACTTTTAGTGTATGACCCTTCCCCTTTAAATCGCGTTGCTCCATGATGAGTTAAAACTAATAATTGTTCACTAATTTCATCAGGCATGTCAGTTACAATAAATAAGGTTGCTCTTTGATAACGTAAACTAATAGAATTAATTACTGTTGTTGTACAAAATTGAAAGATGATTGAATATAAAGCAACTTCCCAACTAAATAAGGCACCTGCTATTAATATTATAGTCGAATTTAAACCTAAAATATAATTCCATGTACTCTTATTATATTTTTTAGAGAAATAAATAGCGACAAAATCTGTTCCGCCACTAGATGCATTACCTTCCATCGCAATAGTAATAGAAACACCATTAATGATACCACCAAAAACTGCCATTAATATTGGCTCATCAGTCATATTGAAATGCGGGATAAACATCGTTACAACACTCACAATCAATACATGTAACAATGAAAGTTTAGTAAATCTTCGACCAATAGCCCGATAGACAAAAAACACCGGTAGAAAATTTAAAATAGTATAAACAATCCCAAATGCGATGTTAACACTAAAATATTTATCCAAAACACGAACAAATAAAAATGATATCCCAGAAAAACCACCCGGATATAAACCTGCTTTAGAAACAAAAGTGTTAATATTCACAGACATAATAAGTGCCGATAAGACAACTAAGGCAACATCTCTAATTCTTTTATTCTTCATCTTTTCACCCTTTTAATAACTGCACTCTTGTATTTTACCACAAATAAAAGGAAAATAAAAAATAAAAAAAGCGGTTGTTAACCGCAACATTCACAATCACTACCGCAATCACTTCCACAATCGCTTCCACAATCGCTTCCACAACCACAACCACAACCTGATTGACGTTCATAAGCTAATGTATCTAAAACTACACATTCAATTTCTACTTTGGCATTTTTAGGTAATGCAACAACACCTACACAACTTCTTGCAGGATATGGTTCATTAAAAAATTGAGCATATACTTCATTAACAGCTTGAAAGTCTTCCATATTTGTTAAATAGATTGTCGTCTTTAGAATATGATAACTCTTTAAACCTTCACTTGATAAAATGCCCATAATATTTTTCATTACTTGCATTGTTTGTTCTTTAACATCATCACTAACTATTTGACTTGTCACTGGATCTACTGGAATTTGTCCTGACAAATAAACAAAATCTCCTACTCTTAAACCTTGTGAATAAGCACCAATTGCACTAGGTGCTAAAGTCGTTTTTATTTCTTGATTAAACATTTTTTCTCCTTACCAATCTCT
>JBATBW010000179.1:0-11534 GCA_049662565.1 Erysipelotrichaceae bacterium
GTTCTACATTTTGGACAGATACACCTAGTATTTTATCTTGACCAATGATTGACCGGACATCGTTAGCGTTCATATCACTTTGGCCAACATGAACTCCATCGGCATGGCATTTGATTGTTAGCAAAACATCATCATTGATGATGAAGGGAAT
Organism: Erysipelotrichaceae bacterium; assembly: GCA_049662565.1. Taxonomy (GTDB): domain Bacteria; phylum Bacillota_I; class Bacilli_A; order Erysipelotrichales; family Erysipelotrichaceae; genus JBATBW01. Next base: position 152 of record JBATBW010000179.1, read on the forward strand.
AGAGTATTTGTGACATAGTTTTTTTATTTGTAATGCTTCTTCATAAAATGTTTGTTCATCGATGTCTTTTTCTCTTAATTGAAGAATTGTTGCTCCGCCGATTAAGCTTTGTTTGACTTGTTCATATAAATTGTTATTTGTGGTCCATGTGCGATCAGTTATCGCGTATAATAAAAGATCTTTTTTATTTAATTTCATATTTAGCACCTTTTATTAAGGTATCTTCGTCCATATTATATACTGCATCAATTATTCTATTGCGATAAGTACTATTTCCATCATTGGATTGTAAGTTATTAAAGGCTATTTCGCCTGCTAGGCCCATTAAGCATATAGCGCTGGCAGTGGCTTGCAATTTGTTATGGGGGTTAGCGCAAGCAAAAGCGGTAATTAATGCGGATAATTGGCAACCGGTACCTGTTATTTTGCTCATTTCCGGTCGACCATTATAGATGACATAACAATTGTCTTGATCACTAACTAAATCAATTGCTCCAGTTATTGCGATAATGCAGTTTGTTTTTTTGGCAAACTCTTTGATAAATTTAATCATTTGAGGAAGATTTTCTTTTGTTACTTGATCTGCTATGTCAGCATCAACTCCTTTTGTTGATGTTGTTCCTAATGCTAATGTTTTGATTTCCGAGATGTTTCCTCTAATAATGTCAAATTTAATTTCTTTAATTAAATTAAGGGCAGTTTGAGTTCTTAGTTTACTTGCTCCTGCACCTACTGGGTCTAACAAGACGATATGGTTTAATTGATTGGCTTTATGACCAGCAATTACCATTGCTTTAATAGTTTGTTGGTTTAAGGTACCGATATTGATATTTAAACCATCACAAATTGATGTGATATCTTCGACATCTAGTGGTTCATCGCTCATTATTGGGCTAGCTCCACTTGCCAGCAAGATGTTGGCGACGTCATTGACTGTGACATAGTTAGTAATATTGTGGACTAAAGACTTTTTTTCTCGTAATGATGTTAGATATTTTTCTAGCATTTTTATTCCTCCTTACATATCAATTAAAAAAGCGAAACTACCAAATAGGGTAATTTCGCTTTATTTATGGCGTCGTTTCCTACGTTGGCATTATCCAAATCAGGTTATGGGTCGAAGGTCTAACCTTCCTCTCAGCCTGTATACAAGCTCCCCAACATTTGTTGTCGCTTAATATTAACATTTATCTTATATTTTCGCAATAAAATATAATTTATTATTAGATAATAGTAAATTATGATAAAATAAGTTGACAAGATGGGAGACCTGATATGAATGAATATGTTAATTTGACATTTGATAATATTAATGAAATAGATCTTTGTTGCGCTATTGGTGGTAAAAAACACCAATCAGGTGTTGATCATAAAAAACTATGGATAAAGAATAAACTTAATGATGGATATGTTTTTCGCAAGTTAAATGTTCGTGGTAAAACGTTTATTGAATATGAACCTGTTGAAAGCGCTTGGGTGCCAATAATTGGTCATAATTATAATTATATTTACTGTTTATGGGTATCTGGTAGTTTTAAAGGACAAGGAATTGGTAAAGAACTTATTGAATATGCGATTAATGATTCCTTAAATAAAGGGAAAAGTGGAATATGTACTTTAGTAGCTAAAAAGAAGACTCCTTTTGTTGGTGATAAAAAGTTTTTTGAACATTATAATTTTGTTGTGGTTGATGAAGTAGAGGATTATCAATTAATGGCATTATCTTTTGATAATAATGATAAGCCTAAATTTAATGATAATGTTAAATATATGAGTATAGATAGTGATAATTTTACAATATTTTATAGTTGTCAATGTCCATATGCGATTAATCAAGTTAAGGAATTGCATGAATATAATCAAAGTATTAATTTCATTGAAATTAATACTTTAGAAAAAGCGAAAAATATGCCTTGTATTTTTAATAATTGGGCTAATTTTTATCAAAGGAAGTTTATCTCTAATACAATTTTGAGTATTAATAGTTTTGATAAAATTTTTAATGGAAGGTGATTTATGGTATATTTAAAAGCGATTAATTTAATAGATGTGGATAAAGAATATGAAGCAATTATTGAGATACCAGAAAACGAAAATGGTTTTGTAAATAATTTTTCTCATGTAACTAAAGAAGAGTTTATCAATTCAGTTATTCCTTCATTAATTGAAGAATCGAAGGGGATTAATTTAAAAGAAGGTTATGTTCCTAGTACTTATTATTTCTTATGGGATGATGATAATATTGTCGGATTATTTAAGATAAGACATTATTTGACAAATTCTCTAGAGAATGGTGCAGGACATATTGGTTATGGAATACTTAAAAAGTATCGTCAAAAAGGTTATGCGACTAAAGGGTTAAAACTTTGTATGGATATTTGTTTAGATTTGATTAAAGAAGATGAGATATATTTATCATGTAATAAATGTAATGTTCCTTCATTAAAAGTGCAAATGAAGTGTGGAGCCTATATTGTTGGAGAAAATGATAATCATTATTTAACGAGAATTAAAATAAGGGGATAATTATGAGTGAAATAAAGACTAATGCGATATATAAGCATTTTAAAGGTGATTTGTATTTAGTAATTGATGTTGCGATACATAGTGAGACTAAAGAAAAGTATGTGGTATATCGGGCTTTATATGGCGATTGTGACTTATATATACGACCATATGAAATGTTTGTATCAAAAGTAGATTTTAATAAATACCCCGATGTTAAACAAATATATCGTTTTGAATTACAAGATATTAAGAGTTTAAATAGATAAAAGGAAGTGATAATCATGGATATGAATCAAAAAAGAGAATTAAGAAAGAAAAAGGCAGCGGAAAATAAACCAAGTAAAATTAATATTAACTGGTTTCCTGGTCATATGACTAAAGCTAAAAGGCAAATGGAAGAAAGTTTAAAACAGGTGGATCTAGTTATTGAGATATTAGATGCGCGTGTTCCTTTAGCGAGTAAAAATCCTTTAATTGATGAATTAATCAATCAAAAACCCCGTTTAGTTATTTTAAGTAAAAAAGATTTAGCGGATGATAGTGAAACTAAGAAATGGATTAACTATTGGTCTAATGAACATACAATTGTCATTTCTTTAAATTTTAACAATGATAATCTAAATATCATTAACGAAAAATGTATGGAGTTAATGAAAGAAAAGATTGAAAGGCAAATAAGAAAAGGTATTAAACCTCGTGCTAATCGGGCGATGGTTGTAGGTATTCCGAACGTTGGGAAAAGCACACTAATTAATCGTTTAGCAAAAAAGAAAGTAGCAAATGTTGCGGATAAACCTGGCGTTACACGGGCATTACAATGGGTAAAAGTTAGTAATGAATTAGAATTATTAGATACACCAGGAGTATTATGGCCTAAATTTGAAGATGAAAATACGGGTATTTTACTAGCTGTTACTGGAGCAATTAATGATCAAATATTGGATAAACAATTTATTTGTCATTATGCTTACCAATATTTAATCGAAAATTATTTTGACAAATTACAAAAACGATATGATATTAGTAATGATTTATCATTTGATGATTTTATTTTACAATTAGGTAAATATCGTGGTTTTTTAGTTACTAAAGGCGAAGTGGATTTAGAACGAACATATATCGTATTTTTAGATGAAATTAGAAGTAGTTATTTCAATGGTGTCACATGGCAAAAGACAATTTAAAATACGAACAGTATTATTATGATTTAGGTTATGATATCATCGGTATTGATGAAGTAGGACGAGGACCAATATGTGGACCTATTGTGATATGTGGAATATCGATGGAAAAAGATTATTATAATGAAGAAATTACGGATTCTAAAAAATTATCTGAGAAAAAACGTGATCGTTTATTTAAAGAAATAATTAAACATTCAACTTATTATGATATTCAAATAGTAAGTAGTATTGATGTCGACAAGTACAATGTTTATCAAGCAACTAAAAGAGCGATGCAGAAAATTAGTGATGATTTTAATGGGTTTTCTTTAGTAGATGCAATGCCTTTAGATAATGATCATCATTTACCAATAATTAAAGGTGATTTATTAAGTTTTTCAATAGCTTGTGCTAGTATTGTGGCAAAAGTTATTCGTGATCATATTATGTATGGATATGATGTATTATATCCTATGTATGAATTGAAAAAGCATAAAGGGTATCCAACTAAAAAGCATATTGCATTGATAGAAGAGTTTGGAGTTCAAGACTTTTATCGTTTTTCTTATGGTCCAGTACAAAAGTTTAAAAAAGATTAGTATTTTTTTTATTTAGTTGTTATATATTAGTATGACAATAAAAAGAGAACAGTTATTATATTATAGTATTAAATATTTTGGTGATTATTTTAAAATATTAAAGGCCATTAGTAACAATGAAAACTATTATAATGTTGATTATTCGGTTAAATATATTACAATTGTGGATAAAGATTATCCAGATAATTTACGATTATTGCAATATCCGCCATTTGTGTTGTATTATAAAGGAGATATTAATATTTTAAAATATCGTGGTGTTAGTGTGGTAGGCAGTCGTATTTGTTGTGATTATAGTAAGGATTATGCTTTAAATATGGCTAAGTATTTAAATGATGATATCGTTATAATATCCGGACTTGCGATGGGAATTGATGCTTATGCACATACTAGTGCTATCAAATATGGGAATAAAACAATCGGGGTTATTGGTTGTGGATTAGATGTTATTTATCCGATCCAAAACAAAGATTTATATCAAATAATGTTTGATAATCACTTAGTAATTAGTGAGTATCCATTAGGGGTAAAACCGGATAAATATCATTTTCCTTTTCGTAATAGAATCATTGCGGCTTTAGGAAATAAGATGATAGTCTTGTGTGCTACTTTAAAGAGTGGTACAATGCATAGCGTTAATTATGCTTTAGAATTAAATAAGGATGTATATTGTTTGCCGCACAAAGTTGATTGTCAATTTGGTAAAGGTTGTAATTATTTAATTAGCTGTGGGGCAATGATTATTTTAGATGAAAAGATCGAGTAAGAGGTAAGTAATGAAAAATTTAGTAATAGTGGAATCGCCAACTAAAAGTAAAACAATTGAGAAATATTTAGGAAGTGATTACCATGTCATTTCTAGCAAAGGGCACATTCGCGATCTTGCGACTAGTGGTAAAGGTGGATTAGGGGTGGATGTTGAAAACAATTTCACACCTAACTATATCGTAAGTAAAGACAAAAAAGATGTTGTTAAAGAATTGAAGGCACAAGCTAAAAAAGTAGATAAAATCTTTCTTGCGAGTGACCCTGACCGTGAAGGAGAAGCCATTGCTTATCATTTAGCGAGTGTGTTAGGACTAGATATTCAACAGGAAAATCGCGTAGTATTTAATGAAATTACGAAAAAAGCGATTTTAAAAGCTTTTGAAAGTCCAAGAAAAATTGATTATAATTTATTTAAGTCGCAAGAAACAAGAAGAATTGTCGATCGTATTATTGGTTTTAAATTATCAGGTCTTTTACAAAGAAAGATTAAATCGAAATCAGCAGGTCGGGTCCAATCTGTTGCTTTAAAATTGATCGTAGAAAGAGAAAGAGAAATTGAAAAATTTGTTAGTGAACAATATTTTACTATTGAAGCTCTATTTGATTTAAAACCGCAATTTAAAGCTAATTTATTAAGGATTGATGATAAACCAATTAAAGATGGTAATAAGACTACAATTATAACTATTGATCAAGCAAATCAAATAATAGAAGAAATTGATGAATTCTTAGTAAAAAGTGTTAAAAAGAGTATTAAAAATCGTAAATCGAAACCACCATTTATTACTTCTAGTTTACAACAAGAAGCAAGTAATAAATTAAACTTCTCACCAAAAAAGACGATGAGTGTAGCGCAAAAACTATATGAAGGTATTTCTGTGGGTAGTGAACAAGTAGGTTTGATAACTTATATGCGTAGTGACTCTTATCGTTTAAGCGATGATTTTTGTCTATCAACTAAAGATTATATTAAAAATAATTATGGTGAAGAGTACGTAGGTAGTTATTTTGTGAAAAAAAATAAAGATGCCCAAGATGCTCATGAAGCTATTCGTGTAACGGATATTACTAAAACTCCGGATTTAATTAAACAATATTTATCTAATGATGAATATAAGTTATATTCATTTATTTATTATCGTTGTTTATCTTGTTTAATGGCAGATGCGAAAACTAATAATATTAGTGTGGAATTAACAAGCGGTAAATATTTGTTTACGGCCAGCGGTTCAACAATCAACTTTGATGGTTATTTAAAAGTTTATAATAAATATGAAGCGGATAATGATGTTATTTTGCCACCACTAGTAGAAAATGAAGTTATTAAAGCTGACAAGATTACGGCCTTAGATCATGTGACTAAACCAGCTAGCCGTTATAATGAAGCAACATTAATTAAGGAATTAGAAGATTTAGGAATTGGTCGTCCAAGCACTTATGCTTCAATTATTGATACATTATCACAAAGAGCATATGTAGAATTAAAGAAAGAAAGTGATAGTGGAAAACGTAAATTCTTTTTCCCAACCTCACAAGGTATATTAACGAGTGATAAATTACAAGAATTTTTTAGTAGTATAATTAATGTAAAATATACTTCGCATTTAGAAGAAAAATTAGACATGATTGCGACAGATCAAGCTGATTATCTACAGGAGTTAAAGACCTTTTATCAAGATTTAGAACCTTTAGTTGAAAAGGCTTATGAAAACATGGATAAATTAGAACCAGTATTAGTTGGTCGTTTGTGTCCACAATGTGGCAATCCTTTAGTAGAAAGAGTTGGTAGATATGGTAAGTTTATTGCCTGTGGCAATTATCCGGAATGTAAATACATAGAGAAAAAAGAAAAAGAAATTGAATATGTCGGTCGTCAATGTCCGGATTGTGGTAATGAATTAGTATATCGTAAGGGGCGTTTTGGCAAGTTTGTCGCTTGTAGCGGATATCCAAAATGCAAGCATGTTGAGTACCCAAAAAAGGAAAAAAATGATGAAAAAGACAGTTAATATAATTGGTGGTGGATTTGCGGGATGCGAAGCAGCATATCAACTGATCAAAAGAGGAATTAAGGTTAATTTATATGATATGAAACCTCGTAAATTTTCACCAGCGCATCACAGCGAAAATTTATGTGAATTAGTTTGTTCCAATTCTTTTCGCAGTGATCAATTAGAAAATGGAGTTGGGATATTAAAAGAAGAAATGCGTCATTTAGATTCATTAATAATGAAAATGGCGGAAAAGAATAAAGTTCCAGCGGGTAGTGCTTTGGCAGTTGATCGCGATTTATTTGCGAGTGATGTGACTAATTATTTAAAAAATCATCCTTTAGTTAATTACATTAGTGAAGAAGTTACTACTATTTTAGATGGGCCAACTATCATCGCGAGTGGTCCATTAACTAGTGATGCTTTATCTACTAGCATTAGTGATTTTATTGAAAAAGATTATTTGCATTTTTTTGATGCGGCAGCGCCGATTGTGACTAAAGATTCAATTGATATGAATTATGCATATTTTAAATCGCGTTATGATAAAGGAGATAGTGATTATTTAAATTGTCCAATGAACAAGGAAGAATATGATATCTTTTATCGTGAGTTAATTAACGCTAAATGTGTGGAATTTAAAGATTTTGAACTGAAATATTTTGAAGGTTGTATGCCTTTTGAAGAAATGGCAAATCGTGGTTATAAAACTTTATTATATGGTCCTTTAAAACCTGTGGGATTAGGTAGAGATAAGGATGATAAGCCTTATGCAGTTGTTCAGCTTCGTCAAGATAATGTAATTGGCTCGTTGTTTAATATTGTCGGTTTTCAAACACACTTAACTTGGGGTGAACAAAAAAGAATATTAAGTTTAATTCCGGCCTTGCGTAATTGCGAAATTGTTCGTTATGGAGTAATGCATCGGAATACGTATATGGCAAGTAGCGAATGTATTAATAATAATTATCAGTCATTGAAAAGACCGGATTTATTTTTTGCTGGTCAATTAACTGGAGTAGAGGGTTATATTGAATCTTGTGCTAGTGGTTTATTGGCGGCTTTAAATATGTATTTATATTTAGAAGGCAAAGATTTATTAAATTTAGATAACAATACAATGATTGGAGCGATGGCTCGTTATGTTAGTAGTTGTGATAGTAAACATTTCCAACCGATGAATGCGAATTTTGGTATAGTGAATATGGATTTTACGATCAAAAAAGACTTGCGTAAAAGGGATTTTGTCGATCGTAGTTTAACTAATATTGATGAAATGGTTAAATATATTGATGGAACAGTTAATTAATAGTTTTTTAGATTATTTAAGTGTTGTTTATTTAGACTCACCAAATACTTATAAGAGTTATCATTTGGATCTTTTAGATTTTCTAGCATTTTTAATTAATAATGGGATTAATGACTTTCATCAAGTTGATGAAAATATTGCGAGTGAATACATCAGTTATTTACAATATAATCCCCAAACAAAAAAGACAAAGGAAAAGACTACTATTAGTCGTCATGTTTCTTGTTTAAAGAGTTTTTATCGATATTTAATTAATTATCAAAAATTTACAAATAACCCTTTTAAGGATATTTCGATTAATTCGAATTATCGACAATTGCCTAAAATATTAACTTATGATCAAGTGATGATGATTTTAGATAGTTTTGATATTGACGATCCTAAACAATTGCGTAATCGTTTATTTTATGAATTGATGTATGCTAGTGGATTACGGATTAGTGAAATGTTGAATATTAGAAATGAGAATATTGATTTATATAATAATAGTATGGTTATTTTAGGAAAAGGCAACAAAATTAGACAAGTTTATTTTTATGATAGTGTCAAACAATTAATTGTTCGTTACCAAAATAAGGATAGTGTGTATTTATTTGACAATAAGGGCAAAGTATATACTAGTCGTTATATTCAAAAAATATTAGATCAACAATGTCTAAAGATTAATTTCCCTTTTAAGGTGAATCCGCATATGTTTAGACATGCTTTTGCGACTCATCTATTAGATAATGGAGCAAGTTTACGGATGGTTCAAGAGTTATTAGGACATGCGAATATGAGCACGACACAAATATACACTCATGTGAGTATTGATAAAATAAAAAAGATTTATAATGATGTTTTCCAAAAATAAGATAAACGGTTCCCTGAATCGTTTTTTATATGATAAAGATATGTATTTTTTGTGAAAAATAGTTGTGTAAACTAAGGATTTTATGGTATATTATATAAGGTGTTATGCGTAACACATTATACCCACTATGGATTCATCTTTCCGTGCTTGTATAAGTGACTGATGTTGGAAGTAGTGGAGACTTAACGGAGAAAAGGAAGGTAAAAAATTATGTCTGTTATTTCAATGCGTAAGTTATTGGAAAATGGGTGTCATTATGGACACCAAACTCGTCGTTGGAACCCTAAAATGAAGCCGTATATTTATACTGCGAAAAATGGTTCTTACATTTTTGATTTAAATATCTCAATGAAACACATTGATGATGCTTATTCAAGATTAAGAGAAATCTCAGAAAGAGATGGAAAAATCTTATTTGTTGGTACTAAGAAAGCTGCTCAACAAGTAGTATTGGATGAAGCTTTAAGAAGTGGTTCATTCTACATTAACCAAAGATGGTTAGGTGGATTATTAACTAACTATCGTACAATTCAAAAAAGAATTAAAAGATTATTAGAAATTGAACAAATGAGTGAAAATGGTACTTTAGATTTATATCCAAAGAAAGAAGTTGCTCAAATCAGAAAAGAAGAACAACGTTTAAACAATTTCTTAGGTGGAATTAAAGAAATGCGTAAATTACCAGATGCGCTTGTTATTATTGATCCTACTGAAGAACATAATGCGGTTGCGGAAGCACGTAAATTAAATCTCCCAGTATTTGCAGTTATCGATACTAATAGTGATCCTGATTTAGTTGATCATATCATCCCATTAAATGATGATGGTGCATCAAGTGTTAAATTAATTGTCACTTTATTGGCTGATGCAATTGTTGAAGCTAAAGGTGGAGTATTATCTGTTGCTCATCAAGTTGAAGAAAACGAAATCACTATGGAAGATGTTTTAGTTAATATTGATGAAAGATATGCAGAAAACGAAAGACGTAGAAAAGCTAAATTAGAAGAAAGACGTCGTAGTAATAATAACCGTAATACTAATGGTCGTCGTAATGATAATCGTCGTTTCAATCGTCCAAATACAGAAGTTAAAGCTGAAGCTAAAGTAGAAGTAAAGGTGGAAGAATAATATGACAATTACTGCATCAATGGTTAAAGAATTAAGAGAAAAAACTGGAGCTGGTATGATGGACTGTAAGAAAGCTCTTACAGAAAATGATGGTGATTTTGAAAAATCAGTTGACTGGTTACGTGAAAAAGGTATTGCAAAAGCGGCTAAAAAACAAAGTCGTATTGCTGCTGAAGGGTTAACTAAAGTTGTAGTTGAAGGTAATAAAGCAGTTATTATTGAAATTAATTCAGAAACTGACTTCGTTGCAAAAAACGAACAATTTTTAGAATTGTTAGACACTGTTGCTAATGCATTAGTAAATAGTGATGCTACTAGCTTAGAAGAAGCTAACCAAGTTGTAGTTAATGGAGCAACTATTGATGAAATCATCACTACTGCTACTGCTACTATTGGTGAAAAAATTTCATTTAGAAGATTTGAAATCGTTAGTAAAAATGATTCTCAAGTTTTTGGTTCTTATATGCACTTTGGTGGAAAGATCAGTGTTATTACTGTTTTAGATAATGGTAATGATGAAATCGCTAAAGACATGGCAATGCAAATTGCTTCTATGAATCCTTCATATGTATCAAGAAGTGATGTTGACGCATCATTTATTGAACATGAAAGAAGTGTTCAAGAAGGTATTGCGGCTAATGATGAAAGCTTAAAATCTAAACCGGAAAATGTTCTAAAGGGAATTATTGAAGGTCGTATCAGCAAAACTTTACAAGAAATTTGTTTAGTAGATCAAATTTATTTTAAAGACCCTAGCATGAAGGTTTCTAAATATTTAGCGGATAATAAAACTAATGTCTTATCTTTTGTGAGATATGCGGTTGGTGAAGGTATCGAAAAACGTGAAGAAAACTTTGCAGAGGAAGTTGCTGCTCAATTAAGTAAATAAAAGACACTTCTTGTGTCTTTTTTTCAAAAAAGGAGAAAATTGTATGTACAAAAGAGTTCTATTAAAATTAAGTGGAGAAGCATTACAAGGAGAAAATTACATTTTCAGCAAGGAAACACTAGATACATTATCGAAAGAAATTAAAGAAATTTATGATTTAGGTGTGGAAGTGGCT
>JBATBW010000180.1:0-3511 GCA_049662565.1 Erysipelotrichaceae bacterium
GAACAGTCTATTCAAAATGCAATTCAAACTGCTATTGCGGAATATGAAAGACAAGCTAAACTAACCGCCGAAGAAAAAGAAAAAGAGGCACGTAGTAAAAAAGAAAAGGAAATATTGGATCGTGAAAATCAAATCACTATGAGAGAGCGCAAATTAGAAGCGTATGACCTTTTAAAAGAAAAAGGATTACCTAGTGAGTTAGTTGATTTTGTGGTTGATATTGACTTAAACAAAGTTAAAGAAAAGATTGAATTATTAGAAAAGACTTATAATAAGTCAATTGAAACAGGTATCAATTCAAAATTAAGTGTAAAGGTGCCCGAAGATTTTTCTAAAGATACTCAATCAAAAGAAAAGAAGCACTTTAATGGTGCTTTTTAAATGGGCGAATATTTATTAGAAAGAATACCTAATATCAATTAACAGATGAAAACATAGAAAAAATAATGCCATATAGTACAGCTTACCAAAAAGATTACAATATAAAAATAAGAAATCATAAATAGAAACATCTATACATGATTTTTTTGCATATACCTACGCTTCATTACTTGACGCTTACGTTGTAAAAAACAGTAAAACGGGATATCAAGGGTTTCATATCGTATTAAATGACCAAAAAAAAGGAGTCAATCGCGAATTGCAACTGACAACTAAAGAAGCGTGGGAGGTAAAAGAGTTAACTGATAAAATCTATGAGAAGTGGCGTAATTTCCAAGTGGATAATCTTCCACCAGATATATATAATGATTATTTAGAAGATTTAAAGCTGTCCAAAACAGCTTGGAATTCATTAGATATTCCGCGTCTAAATAAATTTACTAAATCATCTTCAGTTATTTTAGGAACACCTTCATCTAATAAACCAGCAGATATTAGATATTTAACCTCAAAATCCTCTAAGAAGAAGCCTCTGCAGTATTCACCTAATGTGAATGATTCAGGTTTAATCCAAGATCCATTATCATATTCTGACCAAACTTTAGAAATGTCTATAAAACCTGTCGAAGGATCTAATACTGGCGATGCGTTATTAACTTCGCGCAATAATCGACCTCTTTCTGTGAATGAATATGAATACATAACAACACCTCCTATTATTGATAATAGTATACATCTCAGTAAGGAAAATGACAATGATATAAACACTAATAAGAAATCTAAAGATTTCAGAAATAAGGCGATTAATAAGTTTGTAAATCAACTAAAGAAGCGTGGAAGGTAAAAGAGCTAACTGATAAAATATATGAGAAGTGGCGTAATTACGGCGAAAATATTCCTACAAATCTAAAAAAAGATTATTTTATAGATTGTGAATTATCAAGTAAACTATTTGATGAACTAAAAACACCTGATTTACGCATTTTTTCTAAAGTGTTGGCACCTATTTCAAATGGCTCCTTGTCTAATAGTCCGGATTCAATTAAATATTCTACTTCGTATTCTTCTAAAAAGAGCCCCCTTAAAAAGTCACCTATAGGTATTGTTTCAACTGTGACCCAAGCACCATTTTCAAATTTTGCCCAAAGCAATGAAAGATCATCTAATGAACAATCAGGGTCCTCGCGATATAATTCTCTTTTATCTGTAAATGAATATAAAAACATAACAACACCTTCGATTATTGATAATAGTATACATCTTGGTAAGGAAAATGACAATGATATAAACACTAATAAGAAATCTAAAGATTTCAGAAATAAGTCAATTAATAAGTTTGTAAATCAACTAAAGAAGCGTGGGAGGTAAAAGAGTTAACTGATAAAATCTACGAGAAGTGGCGTAATTACGGTGAAAATATCCCTAAAAATCTAAAAAATGATTACTTGTCAGATCGCAAATTATCACGCAAACTTTTCAAATCATTAAATATACCTGATTTGCGCATTTTCTCTAAAGTGTTGACACCTATTTCAAATGGTTCCTTGTCTAATAGTCCGGATTCAATTAAATATTCTACTTCGTATTCTTCTAAGGAGAAGCCTCGTAAAAAATCACCTACAGGAATGGTTTCAACTGTGACCCAAGCACCATTTTCAAATTTTGCCCAAAGCGAAGAAATATTATCAAAAGATATATCAGGGTCCTCGCGATATAATTCTCTTTTATCTGTAAATGAATATAAAAACATAACAACACCTCCGATTATTGATAATAGTATACATCTTAGTAAAGAAAATGACAATGATATAAACACTAATAAGAAATCTAAAGATTTCAGAAATAAGTCAATTAATAAGTTTATAAATCAAAGGCAAATGACAATACCAATAAAACGCTATTTGAAACAGTAAATGATAATATAAATTTACATTATTAAAACGAATAAATACAAGCATGGTGATTTGGTTGTTGACAATATTACATTAAAATATTATTTGTATTTATTTTATAATTAAACACTTATTTTTATCTTCTTTTACAGTTTAATACTTTACATTTTGTTTAAAAATTAATGGTTGATTTTTAAAATAACAATTTGATTAATAGATATATACTGTTTATTAATATAAAAGAATAAGAACTACTATTAATGGTATAATTTCATAGGGGTTGCATCTGTTTATATAGATGCAACCTTATTTTATTCATATTAGTATAATTTCCTAACTGTTAGGAAATTATAAATATATTATTAGAAGCTAAGAAAGTATAATGGTCATATGAAAAATAGAAAAGAAAAGATTATTCAAATTTTAAATAATACTAATGATTGGGTAACTGGTAAGACATTGGCAAAAATGTTAAATGTTAGTGATCGAACAATACGGACGGATATTGAAAGTATAAATATTGAGTATCATAAGTTGATTGAATCTTCGGTTAGGTATGGATATAAACTAAGTGAAAGAAAATATGATCACGATTTTTTGTTGGATATTGTTACTCCACAAAATGCGTCAGAGAGAAATAGGTATATTATTAGATCTTTGCTGTTAGCGAGGAATAAAGTAAACATATTAAAATTGGAGAGTGAAATTTATTATAGTGAGTTTACTATTAGATCTGATTTAAAAAAATTAAAACATGAGCTTAAGGATAACTATAATTTAGATATTGTTTTAGAAAATAATGATGTTTATTTAGAAGGTTTAGAAGAAGATAAACGATTATTATATAAAGATTGTTTAACTGATGAAACACAGGGTAATTTTATTAATATTAGTAAAATTGATGAGTTATTTCCAAATATAGATTTAATTGATATAAAAAATATATTTGAAAAAATAATAATTAATAAGAATTATCTATTACGTGAGGAAACAATCCCTTTATTGATGATTCATGTCGGTGTAGCGATCGAAAGAATGAATAACCAAGCGTATATTGTCTCTAACAAAGAAATTAATGATGTTAAGGGTTTAAAGGAGTATGAAATTTCTAAGGAATTTTTTAATTCTATTAAGAAGTATATTAATTATGAAATAAATGATAATGAAATAGTTTTGTTTTCTATATTATTAATGGGTCGAAAGATTACAAATGGAGATAATATTGAAAATGCATATGA
>JBATBW010000181.1:0-1902 GCA_049662565.1 Erysipelotrichaceae bacterium
ATTAATAAAATCAATCCCTCTTTGTTTTAAACCATATCCATCAATAATTCGATCATTATAGTAAATATTTAAATTAGGAACTAGCGGTTTTAAAGAAAGATACATAATACTTAAAGCACATACACCATCACAATCATAATCACCGTATAGATAAAATACTTTATCCTTATTATTGATAATATTATCAATCAACTGTTGACCATTTTCCAAAAGTGTGAAATTTGGAATATTATTTAAATCACTATTAAAAAAATCATTAATCATATCAACTGTATCAATATTATGGGATATTAGATAAAGCAAAATATCTTCATCTAAATTAGGAAACTTATCCTTAATTTCTAATAATTTATGATAATTATCTTTACAACTCCGTTGTAACCATTCACTCATATTTCACCTTTAGTTTTCTAAATATTTTAATATTAAATCCATTGTCGCCTTTACACCATCATAATGGCTTCTTTCCATACCATGAGATGCTCCTACTCCCGGACCAATTAAAGCTCCTTTAATGTTATTACTACTTCTTAAGGCTGCAGAAACATCCGAGCCATACATTGGATAAATATCAACCGCATAGTTTAATTTTTCTTTTTTCGCAATGGTAATTAATTTACTTACCATATCATAATCATATGGTCCGCTACTATCTTTAGCACATATCGATACGTCATATTCGCTACAACTTAAATCTAAACCAATACATCCCATATCAACACCTAATAATTCCTCGATATCACTTGGGATATAACTATTTCCATGCCCAACTTCTTCATAAACTGTAAAGATAAAATATGTTGTTTTATCTAATACAATATTCAAATCTTTAATTTGTTTTAATACTCCAAATAAGATAGCAACACTTAATTTGTCATCTAAAAAACGTGATTTAATAAAACCATTATCAAATATTTGGCATTTAGGATCAATACAAATGTAATCACCGTTAGAAATACCTAATTTAGCTACATCTTCTTTATTTTTAACCTTTTCATCAATTCTTACTTCCATATGATCAATATCTCTAGCTAATGTTGATGCATCTTCAAAAACATGAACACTATTAGAAGTAGAAAGAATTGTGCCTTGATAAACTTTATCTTCTTTCGTATAAATCTTACAGTATTCACCATCTAAAGTATTCAAACAAGGACCACCTATTTTAGTCAAAGCTAATTTACCATTATCCTTAATTGAACGGACCATCAAACCTAAAGTATCTACATGCGCACATAACCCTCTAGCATTACTATCTTTGCCCTCAATTTTGATTATTAGGTTACCTTTATTAGTTAATTTATAACTAAAACCTAATTTGTTAGTTTCACTAATTAAATAATTGATAGCTCTTTTAGTAAATCCTGTTGGACTATCAATATTAACTAAATTTTGTAATAAATTTAAAACATATTCTTTATTTTCCATTGTTATACCTCACTATATTATGATATCATATTTTGGATAGAATGATGTTATAATTTGAATGGTGATGAAATGAATAATTTAATACAACTAGTATCTAAAGTCGGCCAAATTCTCTTAGAAAACGGAGCCGAAGTATATCGTGTAGAAGAAACAGTAACAAAAATAGCCAGTGCCTATAAAGCCCAAAATGCCAGTTGTTTTGTTATGCCTACTGGTATCTTTTGTTCATTTGTCCTAAATGGTCAATCCCATTCTCTAATAACAAGAATAAAAAATAGTACAACTAACCTAACTAAAGTAGATTTAATTAATCAATTATCTAGAGATGTTTGTACTCAACCCATACCGCTAGAAGTTTTCGATCAAAGAATTAACGAAATCGAAAATATTACGACTTATCCATTATTGATTTCATTACTAGCTGGCGGTTTTGTCGCTTGTGGATTTACTCTTTTTTTTAAAGGAACATTATAT
>JBATBW010000182.1:0-3033 GCA_049662565.1 Erysipelotrichaceae bacterium
CTATTTCTACCAAAGCTAAGGGTTTCTTAAAAATAGTTCCGTTCTTATTTGGGATAATGGGCGGATATATTGTTGCATGTCTATTTGGCTTAGTAAATTTTCAACCAATTGTCGATTCTTTCAGTAATGGTATAAGTGGTATGTTTCAAATACCAGCCTTTGCCTTACCATTTAAATTAGGAAATTTAAGTACTTATAATTTATATTTCGGACCAGAAATATGGGCCATCGTTCCAATTGCTTTTGTAACGATTAGTGAACATATCGGTGATCATACAGTATTAAGCCAAATATGTGGTAAAAAATTCTTAATGGATCCCGGACTAGACAAAACCTTAACCGGAGATGGAATTGCAACCTTTGTATCAGCCTTAATTGGTGGCCCTGCCAATACAACTTATGGTGAAAATACCGGAGTAATTGGTCTAACAAAAATCGGCAGTGTATATGTCATCTTAGGAGCTGCATCTTTCGCAATCATCATGTCATTCTTCACACCATTGACGGCCTTAATTCAATCAATACCAACTTGTGTTTTAGGTGGTATGTCAGTAATTTTATTTGGAGTAATTGCTAGTAACGGTTTACGCGTATTAGTAGATGCTCAAGTAGATTTTTCTAAACAACGTAATTTAATCATCGCTAGTGCGATGTTAGTATTGGGTTTAGGTGGAGCAGTCCTTCAATTCTCAACTTTTGTATCACTACAAGGAATGGCTTTAAGTGCCCTAGTCGGTATTGTCTTAAATTTAGTCTTACCAAAAAAATAGCATCTGCTATTTTTTTTATATCCATAGACAAATAATTTAAATCTTTTATAATAGAGATAGATAAAGGAGGCAAATATGTCAAATATTCTAATTAGTCCTAGTAAATATGTTCAAGGTAGTAATGAATTATCTAACATTGGTAAACATGTCAATAAATTAGGGAAAAAAGCATTGGTATTAATAACTAAAAGTGGTCACGACCGAATTGGCAATATCGTCGATGATAGTTTAAGCTTAAATAAAGTTGAATATGTTATTGATTACTTTAATGGTGAATGTAGTAGAAATGAAATTAATCGTTTAGTTGATATCGCAAAAAATAACAAATGCAATGTAATTATCGGTATTGGTGGTGGTAAAATTTTAGACACTGCCAAGGCAGTAGCATATTATATCAAAAAACCTGTTGTTATTTGTCCAACTATTGCTTCTACGGATGCTCCATGTAGTGCCTTATCTGTCCTATATACTGATGAAGGTGTCTTTGATACATATCTATTCTTACCAGCTAACCCTAATGTCGTTATTATGGATACAACAATCATTAGTAACTCGCCTGCTCGTTTAATTGTTGCGGGAATGGGAGATGCTCTTGCGACTTATTTTGAAGCTCGTGCAACTAAACAATCAAATGGATCAACTTGTGCAGGTGGCAAACCTACTCTAGCCGCAATGGAACTAGCAAAATTATGTTATAACACTTTAATCGATGAAGGATTAAAAGCTAAATTAGCTTTAGAAGCTAAAGTATGCACAACTAGTGTAGAAAACATTATCGAAGCAAATACCCTATTATCAGGTATCGGATTTGAAAGTGGTGGTTTAGCTGCAGCTCATGCTATTCATAATGGTTTTACAGTTTTAGAAGAATGTCATCATATGTATCATGGTGAAAAAGTAGCCTTTGGTACATTAACTCAATTAGTACTAGAAAATTCGGACAATGATGAAATTAATGAAGTAATTGATTTCTTAATTAGTGTAGATCTTCCAGTAACCTTAAAACAATTAGGTATTAAAGAAGTAACTAAAGAAAAAATTATGCAAGTAGCAATGGCTGCCAGCGTACCAGGAGAAACTATCCATAATATGCCTTTTGAAGTAACTGTCGATAAAGTATATGCGGCAATTATGGCAGCTGATGCCTTAGGTCGCTACTACTTAGACTTAGATTAATAAAACTAAAAACTCCTCACTATAAAGTGAAGAGTTTTTTTATTCTTTACTTACTAACGCATTTCTAATACATTTGCGAATATGAAAAATGTGATCTTTTGTGGTTTTGACTGCCCATTTCAATCTTTAAAATAATTAAAAATAGTGATTGAAGAATATATTAATTATTCTAATAATCAAAGAATTACTACAAAATTAAACGGATTTACTCCTATACAATACAGAAAATCAATCCTTATCAATAACATATTTATTCAGTGTCCAACAAATTAGGTTCACAGTAAAAGAGACTGTATTTATTGCATACAGTCTCTAAAAACCTCGATAATTTTAAACGGTTATATTTAAACCCTAAATTACTCATGGCACATATGACTTATTATTATGTTTTTTTTCTTTTGAAATAATTATACACCAATACCAATAGATTTACAGTAAGAATAATTCCAAGTGCAACATCTTTATCAATACCTGTAGATATTTCATATTTTACAAATAAAAACGTTAAAATTCCATATAATAAGAATCCAATTAAAACAATTAACAAAATTTTTATATATTTACTATGACGCATAAACCTGTACATCCATATTCCAAGCATTAATATCAATTGTTATATAATACTCTCTAATGTCTATTTGTTTTGCAATTGCGCCTGAAGCTTTACTCCAAGTTGCTTCATCTGCCCAGCTAATAAGTCCAACTGCAATTCTAGCAACAGTTGCGGCAGTTCCATATCCAGGAATAAACCCAATCCTAGCTACAGTTAAAGCCGCTAACAATCCAGCATCACTTGCTGTTTGACTAAATCCACTCATTATATCTCGGGTATTAATCGCATTTGTTCTTCCATAAGTCTTTATCTTTTTTCCCCACCAAAGTGCTTCAACCGTATTTCCATTGGCTTCCATAATCGCAATATGTATATCATGAACAGCGTCTCTATCAATATTAGTCTTTTCAATTTCTTCATTTGCTACTACTATTCGATCTTCTACTAAACCAAAATATTTGTCTCCCAAAATATTACGAAGTTCATCTTCATTAGAAATTTTATAAAACAAACCATCTTTTTCAATATAAGGAT
>JBATBW010000183.1:0-4024 GCA_049662565.1 Erysipelotrichaceae bacterium
ATTATATCTTGATCATTAGTAAAATTTAATAAATCAGTTACTAAGTGTGAAAGACGATCCGTGCTTTCGTTCACATTTTTAAATAACGCTTCATATTCTTCAATAGATCGATTATCTTTTAAAGCAAATACTTCTAATTGAGTTAATACTGCCGCTAGCGGTGTTCTTAATTCATGGGCCGCATTGGCTGAAAAATTTTTTTGGACTTGATAAGAAGCATTAAGTTTAGTTGTCATATCATTAAATGATTGTGTTAAACGATGAACTTCATCATAAGTGTTTGGTAAAGGAATGTTCGTATCTAAATTATTAATATTGATATGATTAGTCGCATCAACTAGATTCTCTAACGGTTTTAGTGTCTTACTCGCAAAAAGGTATGTCAATAATGATCCTAGCGATATTAAAGAAAACATCGCTATTCCAGTGGTCATTTTGAATTTATTTAAAGCATTACTATTAGCACTTATTGCGACATCATCAATAGTTTGTGCACTTTGTTCCCCTACAATTGACCCATTGATATTCTCGGCTGGTCTAGTATCGGTAGTTTGCGATAATTCACTAGCGGCCGAAAAAGAGGTCAATGTTAAGGCCATAGTCATCATAAATAAAATTACTACCGAAGTAATCGTCAATTTAATCTTTAGTGGTAATTTATTCATTATTCTCTCTCCTTAATGACATAGCCTTCTCCGATTATATTAGTAATAGGATCATAACCTATTTGGTTTTTTAGTTTTCTTCTTAATGATGATAAGTGTACACGTATTGAATTTGAAAAAGCATCCGCATTACTATCCCATATATGTTCTAACATTTCATCTAATTTAATTACTCTACCTTTATGTAACATTAAATATTCTAACAAAGATGTTTCTTTCGTAGTTAAAGAAATTATTTTATTGTCATAGTTAGTTTGTCGATTAATAGTATCAAACTGTAAACCATTAATATTTAAGATAGTATTTTCTACGACCGTCTTTCTTCTTAACAATGAACGGACCCGAGCTTCAAATTCCGCAAAATGAAAAGGTTTAGTCATATAGTCATTAGCTCCTAAATCTAATCCCTTAACTTTATCTTCAATACCATCACGAGCAGATAAAATCATTACCGGAGTACTGATATTTTCTAATCGTAAATTTTCTAATAACGTAAACCCGCCCGTTTTTGGTAAATTTAGGTCCAATACAATGAGATCGTAAGTTTCACAAAATATTTTTTCATCGGCTTGTT
This sequence comes from Erysipelotrichaceae bacterium, assembly GCA_049662565.1. Taxonomy (GTDB): domain Bacteria; phylum Bacillota_I; class Bacilli_A; order Erysipelotrichales; family Erysipelotrichaceae; genus JBATBW01. The sequence continues at coordinate 1,240 of JBATBW010000183.1, forward strand.
CCCCATCACTAGCCCAATCAACAGTATATCCTTTGATTTTTAATCCTTCAACTAGTGAATCTTTGATTACTTTTTCGTCTTCGACAATCAATATTTTCATAACTATACTCCTTTACACTTATATCTATTATAAGATAATTAATATAAATTTAATATAAAATAAAAAGAGAAACGCTGAGTTTCTCTTAAAATAATTATTTCTTATTTTTAATTGATGCTTGTGCTGCAGCCAAACGTGCAATAGGTACACGGTAAGGCGAACAAGAAACATAATTTAGTCCTAAACGATCACAGAAATCGATACTTGCAGGATCACCACCATGTTCACCACAAATACCTAATTTAATATCCGGTCTTGTGCTTCTTCCTAATTCCGCAGCCATTTTCATTAATTTACCAACACCCTTTTCATCAACTCTTGCGAATGGGTCTTGTTCAAAGATTTTATGTTCATAATAATCTGGTAAGAATTTAGCAGCATCATCACGTGAGAATCCAAATGTCATTTGTGTTAAGTCATTTGTACCAAATGAGAAGAATTCTGCTTCATTAGCGATATCATCAGCATTTAAAGCCGCTCTTGGAATTTCAATCATGGTACCAACCATGTATTTCAATTCTGCACCATTAGCTTTAATCATTTCTTCGGCAGTTGCTACAACAACATCTTTAACGAATTTTAATTCTTTAACTTCGCCTACTAATGGAATCATAATTTCTGGAACTACTTGGTAGTCAGTATGACGTTTATTGACATTAATAGCTGCTTGTATAACCGCTTTAGTTTGCATTTTCGCAATTTCTGGATAAGAAACCGCTAAACGACATCCACGATGTCCCATCATTGGGTTAACTTCGTGTAAAGAAGAAATTACATTTCTTAAAGCATCACTGCTCATATTCATTTCTTTCGCTAATGCTTCAATTTCATCATCATTAGTTGGTAAGAATTCATGTAGAGGTGGATCTAAGTAACGAACAGTTACACCATATCCTTGCATTGCTTCATAAATATCTTCAAAGTCTTTTTGTTGCATTGGAAGAATCTTTTCTAAAGCAGCTTCTCTTTGTTCAACTGTATTACTTACGATCATTTCTCTAATAGCTTTAATTTTGTCAGCTTCAAAGAACATATGTTCAGTTCTAACTAAACCAATACCTTCTGCTCCAAATTCATAAGCTTGTAATGCATCTTTTTTAGTATCAGCATTAGCACGTACTTTTAATGTACGGATTTCATCAGCCCATGCCATTAATCTTTCAAAATCACCACTAATAGTAGCTGGCATTGTATCAACTTTTTGCCCATAGATATTACCAGTAGTACCATCTAATGAAATATAACTGTCTTTAGTATATTTAACACCATTTAATTCAAAGTAACCATCACCAAATGTGATATCACCACACCCAGATACACAACATCTACCCATACCACGAGCTACTACTGCCGCATGACTTGTCATACCACCACGAGCTGTAAGGATACCTTGAGCAAAATGCATACCTTCGATATCTTCAGGAGAAGTTTCTAAACGTACTAATACTACTTTTTCGCCGTTCGCAACTCTTTCAATTGTTTCTTCAGCACTAAATGCTACTTTACCTGTTGCCGCACCTGGAGATGCTGGTAAAGCACAACCGATAACTTCAGCGGCTTTTAATGCTTTAGGATCAAATTGAGGATGTAATAAAGTATCTAATTGTTTAGGTTCAACTTTCATTACTGCTTCTTCTTTTGTTAATAAGCCTTCATCATATAAATCACAAGCGATCTTTAATGCAGCTTGAGCTGTTCTTTTACCATTTCTTGTTTGCAACATAAATAATTTACCTTTTTCAATAGTAAATTCCATATCTTGCATATCATGATAATGTTGTTCTAAAACGTTACAAATATCCACAAATTGATTATAAGCCGCTTCATCTGTATCTTTTAATTGATCAATAGTTTGTGGTGTTCTAATACCCGCTACAACGTCTTCACCTTGAGCGTTCATTAAGAATTCACCATATAATTTCTTTTCACCAGTAGATGGATTTCTTGTAAAGGCAACACCTGTACCACAGTCATTACCCATATTACCAAACACCATCATTTGAACGTTAACTGCAGTTCCCCATTCACCAGGAATATCATTCATACGACGATAGAAAATAGCACGTGGATTATTCCAACTTCTAAATACCGCTTTAATTGCACCCATTAATTGTTCATAAGGTTCAGATGGGAATTCTGCATGTAAATTTTCTTGATAAAACGCTTTAAATTTCACAACCATTTCCTTCAAGTCATCAGCTGTAAAATCTAAATCATTTTTAATATTTCTTGCTTTTTTCATTTCATCAATGATTTCTTCAAAACGATGTTTAGGAAGTTCCATAACAACATCCGAATACATTTGAATAAAACGACGATAAGAATCATAAGCAAAACGAGGATTGTCCGTCATTTTCGCAAAAGATTCAACTACTACATCATTTAAACCTAAGTTTAAGATAGTATCCATCATACCTGGCATACTAGCACGAGCACCAGATCTAACTGATACCAATAAAGGGTTATTTAAGTCCCCAAACTTTTTACCTGATTGTTCTTCTAATTTCTTTAAATTAGCTAAGATTTGTTCTTCGATGTCTGCACCAATAGTTTCATTATCTTGATAATAACGAGCACATACTTCAGTTGTAATGACAAAACCATTAGGAACTGGAAGTCCAATTTTTGTCATTTCTGCTAAATTTGCACCTTTACCACCAAGTAATTCACGCATTGAACCATCAC
>JBATBW010000184.1:0-3668 GCA_049662565.1 Erysipelotrichaceae bacterium
TATGATCTAGAGAGGGATTAATGATGGAAAACAAATATTTTATTAAACGTCGAGAAAATTTTGCGAATAATTTAAAAGACGGGAGTATGGCAATTATTTTTGCCGGAGAACAATTACCAAAAAGTGCCGATGCAACTTACAAATTTAGAGCTAATAATAATTTCTATTATTTAACTAATATTCGTCAAGATAAAACTATATTATTGATGCGTAATGTTAATGGGGTAATTATTAGTGAAATATTCGCTAGTGAATATAGCGCATTTCATGCGAAATGGTTTGGCAAAGTTTTAACTGTTGATGAAATCAAAGAAGCTAGTGGGGTAGAAACAGTTTTACCTTTAGATAAATTTGAATTGTATTTAAATAATTATATTGTGAATCGTGGTGTTAATCGCGTTTATTTAGATTTTGAAAACGAATTTAGTAATCGTTATAATGGTAGTTCATTTTATGATTTCTTAATTGGTAAATATCCATATTTGACAATTAAAAATTGTTTTAATTTAATTGCGAACTTAAGAACAATTAAAGATAAATTAGAAGTAGAAAATATTTCTAAAGCGATTGAAATTACGCGTTTAGGTATTGAAAATATTATGCGTAATTGTGCAGTTGGTAAAAATGAAGCTAATGCTTATGCGGACTTTATGTATGTATTGAATAGTAATATTGATACAGATGAAGCTTTCCCAACTATTGCAGCTAGTGGTTTTAACGCGACTACATTACATTATGATTGTAATTGTGAAGCTTTAAATGATAATGAGTTATTACTAACGGATTTAGGGGCAGCATATCGGAACTATAGTTCCGACATTACGCGTACTTATCCAATTAATGGTAAATTCAACGACTTACAAAAACAAATATATACTATCGTATTAAATGCGAATAAGAAGGTAATTGAAAACTGTAAAGCTGGAGTTACCTTATCACAATTAAACCAAGTAGTTATTGATTATTATCAAGAAGCTTTAAAGGAAATTGGTTTAATTAAGGAAAATGATGAAGTAAGTAAATATTATATGCATGGAGTAAGCCATTCATTAGGATTAGATACTCATGATGTCGGTTTATTACGTGATCAACCATTACCAGTAGGTAGTGTTATTACGGTTGAACCAGGGCTATATATTGAAGAATATGCAATTGGTGTGCGCATTGAAGATGATGTTTTAATCACAACTGAAGGTTGTGAAGTATTATCGAAAAACATTATTAAAGAAATTACTGATATTGAAGCTTTTATGGCTAAATAAATATGAAAAAGAGAAGTTTTAGGCAAACTCTGTCATTATATCCGGCTCGGGTAGTGATGTTAACGTTTTTTAGTGTTATTTTAATAGGTAGTATTTTATTGACTTTGCCTATTAGTAATAACTTAGAGCCATTACCTTATATTGATAATTTATTTACCGCTACTAGTAGTACTTGTGTGACAGGACTTGTCACAACGGTAGTGGCAGATCAATATTCATTATTTGGTCATATTGTCATTTTATCAATGATCCAAATTGGGGGATTAGGTTTAATGACAATTATCGCCTTTATGTTAATATTGATTGGTAAGAAATTATATACTGGTGATAAGAAATTAATGTTAGAAGCGTTGAATCAAAATAACTTTCGTGATTTAGCGCATTTCATTAAAAGAATTATAACTTATACTTTTGTTTTTGAAACAATTGGGGCAATTTTATTAGGAACTGTATTCATTCCAAAATTTGGTATGATAAAAGGTATTTGGTTTAGTGTCTTTCATTCGATTAGTGCCTTTTGTAATGCGGGTATTGATATTTTAGGGCCGACTAGTTTATTAGAGTATCAATTAAATCCACTTGTTAATTTAACGGTTATGGGATTAATTGTTACAGGCGGTATTGGTTTTGCGGTATGGTTAGATTTTAATACTAAAATTCGTCAAGCAATTAAACTTCGTAGTTTCCATGGCTTTTGGCATAAACTTAGTATTCAAAGCCGTATTGTCATTAAGGTTACTACTTTCTTAATTGTCAGTGGTACTTTATTCATATTATTTGTGGAATATAACAATCCCCAAACGATTGGATTATTATCTTTACCAGATAAAATTTTAGTATCATCTTTTCAAAGTGTTACTTTAAGAACAGCAGGTTTTTCTACTATTAACTATGGTTTCTTACATGATGCCACAAAATTAGTAATGTGTATGTTGATGTTTATTGGTGGATCTAGTGGTGGTACAGCTGGTGGTATTAAAACGACAACATTCTTCTTAATTTGCTTATTCTTATATATTACAATTACTAATAAGTCGACATTTAGTTATTCACAACGAACAATTAGTGACAACTTATTCCGTAAATCATTTATGATCTTTACTTTAAGTTTATTAACTGTCATGACAGGAGTAATTATCTTATCTATCACGCAATCATTTAGTCTTATTGATTTAATGTTTGAGGCTTTCAGTGCAATGGGCACAGTAGGATTATCCGCTAATGTAACTCCTTTGTTGACAAGCTTGGGTAAAATTATTATTATGTTATTGATGTTCATGGGTCGTATTGGATCGGTGACAATGATTATCTCATTTATTAAGAGTAATAAATTTGGTAAAAAAGAAGTAAATTATCCGCATGCGGATATTATTGTGGGGTAAATATGGAACAAAAACAATATGCAGTATTAGGACTTGGAATATTTGGATCAACAATTGCTAAAACACTTAGTGAATATGGTTGTGATGTAATTGCCATTGATAAAGATATTGAAAATGTCGAAAGAGTCGCAGGATTTGCCACTACCGCCATCCAAGCTGACTTTACCGATATCGAACAACTAAGAGATATCGGCTTTGGTGATGTCGATGTGGCAGTAGTTGCAACAGGATCTAAATTAGAAGCTAGTATTATCGCAATAACTAATTTGAAAGAATTGGGTGTTCCTTATATACTTGCGAAAGCAAAAAATAAAATTTATATGCAAATACTATTAAAAGTAGGAGCGGATCGCGTAATTCGTCCAGAAAAAGAAATGGGCGAACAAATTGCGAAATCTTTACTATCAAGAAATATTGTCGAAGTTATTGAATTAGATAACAAATATTCGGTAGTAGAATTAGTAACACCAAAGAAATGGATCGGTTATGATTTAAAATCAATTGATGTACGCCGTAAATACGGGATGAATATTATTGCTTGTAAGAAACAAGGCAGTGATGAATTCTCTTTTGCACCAGGGCCAGACTATGTTATGGAAAAAGGTGATCATATTTTAGTAGTTGCTGAACATACCGTTTTTGAACAAAATGAATATTTAGGAAAACTATAATAATAGGGGTGAAAGCCCCTTTTTATATATATGCAACTGGTAGATTACACATTGCCCGTTGACAGTTGATAGATAGTAACTACTATAATATATATAATGAGTTCAATGGATGAACAATCCATAAGGGAGGTTATTATGATATTTGCCGATAAAATTATTAAATTAAGAAAAAGAATGGGATTAAGCCAAGAAGAACTCGCTGATAAGATGGATACATCAAGACAAGCGGTATCCAAATGGGAAGGAGCGCAAAGTATTCCAGATATTAATAAGATTGTCCAACTGGCCAACTTATTTGGAGTAACTATTGATTATTTATTAAAAGATGATATGGAAGATGAAGAATATAGTGA
>JBATBW010000185.1:0-4819 GCA_049662565.1 Erysipelotrichaceae bacterium
GTCTAACACCGATTTGTCAGTAACAGCTTGGAAAAAGCCTCTAAAGATTTGTGATAAAATAACTCCACTATTACCTCTAGCACCCATCAATAATCCTTTAGATAGAGCTTTGGCAATATCGCCAACGTTTTCACTAGTAACCTTTAAAGCGTCACTACTTCCCGCATTAAAAGTCATATGCATATTAGTCCCAGTATCACCATCTGGAACTGGGAAAACATTTAAAGCGTCCACTTCTTCATATTTGTTAGTTAAAAGATTCGCACCACTCTCTAACATCGCTTTAAATATTTTATAATCAATTATTTTATTAGCCATTATTCAACCACCTTTACGCCTTGAACAAAAACATTTACATGATTGATTGGAAGATCTAAATTCTTTTCTAAAATGTATTTAACATTCTTTTGAACCTCATTGACCACTTCACTAATTTTAATACCATAACTCACAATAATATATAGATCAATGTCCAATTTATCTTCTTTATTAGAGACAATAATTCCCTTAGAATAATTATCAATTTTTAATACTTCACATAATCCATCAGTAAAATATTTTTGGCTAGCCATACCAACTACGCCATAACACTCACTAACTGTATTACCCGCTAATGTCGCAATAGCATTTTTATCAATACTAATACTACCTAAAGATGTTTCTTTTTTTATAATCATATTTGCACACCCTCCTTATATATTATATAATAATAACTTACATTATATCAACATTATTGACACTTTATTGTAAAAGCCGTCTCCTTATCATCATCAAAATAAATACAAGATGGTCTAACAAGCAAATTAGCCGCAATTTTTTCATACTGATTAACTAAATGGGCATTCTTTTGATTAATAAATACTAAATTCGCATCATTCATAATCAACTTAAACATCTGTTTATCATACGTTTCTTCATGATGATACACCTCACTAATCTTATTAATAATATTCGGGTTATCATTAGAAATTTTTTGATACAATTTTAAATTATCTTCATTAAAATTAACTAACATCGGAACATATAATAAAACATCACTGTTATTATCGTCAACAACATATTCTTTTAAATCTTTATCCACTAAATACTTCTTATCTTCTTTTTGATAATACCCAATCATCATAATTTCATTAACCTTAATTTCCACCACTCGATTAAGATGACGTTTAATATTAACCGTATACAATTGATTCTTTAAATCACCATTAATAAAAATATCATGTAATAAATAATAATTAGAATCATAATTAATTTTCGTATCTTGATAAATCTTTTCATCACTAAAATATTTATTATTGGAAACATACAACAAATTTATATGACTCGTATTAAATAAAATTAAAGAAATTATCCCAACAATTGCACTAATTAACAGTAAAATAGTCATTATCAAAAGCAACAATTTACCTTTTTTAACTCGATACCTTTTCTTTTTTTTCATTTTTATTTCCAATTAAAAAATTCCGGTTCAACTTCCATATCAATATCATACTTATCTTTAACAGCTTCCTTAATTTCCGTAATAATTTTATAAAAGTCATCAGCTTTAGCTTGACCCATATTCACGATAAAATTACAATGTTTTTCACTAACTTGAGCATCACCAATTTGATAACCACGATAACCTAAACTATCAATTAAAGACCAACTCGCATTATTTAGCGGATTGACAAATGTACTACCAAAACTTGGCATATTCAATGGCTGAGTTTTTAAACGATACTCCTTACGTTTACAAATCAAGTCCATAATTTCATTAGGATCATCTTTTTCTAAACAAAAATTAACCGACAAAATTATCCAATTATGCTTTTGAAAAAGCGAAGTACGATATGCAAATTCCAAATCTTTATTATCTAAAGTGACAAAATTATTATTATCATCTAAAAAAGTAACATCTTTTATAATATCGGCCATGCTCTTTTTATAAGCACCAGCATTCATATAAACACCACCACCAATAGTACCAGGTATCCCACTAGCAAACTCTAAACCACTATAACCTAAACCACTAACCTTATAACTGATCGCAATTAAAGAGGCACCAGCTTCACAATAAAAACAATTATCATTTTGTTCTAATTTATTAATAAAACGTCCCAATTTAATAATAACACCATCATAATAGTCATCACTTGCGAGAATATTAGAACCATTACCTAAGACATAATATGGAATATTTTCACCTTTTAAGTAATCAATAACCTTTTTCAAATCTTCACAACTATAAGGATATAATACCGCTTTAGCCGTACCACCAACTTTAAGAGTTGTCAAAGTTTTAAGCGAAACATCATATTCAACTGCACCATACTTTTCTAATTCCATTATTTTTCACCCACAATCTTTTCAATTAATTCTTCAATCTTACTATTAGCATCATGATGAGCTAATTTTAAAGCATTATTTTTCATCTTTATTTGTAATTCTTTATCATCACCAATTAACTTAACTAAATCAATAAATTTAGTAGAACTAAAATCCTTTTCTTCGATCATTAAAGCTGCCTCTTTATCAACTAATTCCTTCGCATTAAAATATTGATGATTATTAGGAACATACGGACTAGGTATTAAAATACTACATTTACCAAAAGCACATATTTCCGCTAAAGTAGTCGCACCACTACGGCAAACTAACAAATCAATACTATTATATAATCTTAGTAAATCACAATAAGGAACCACCTTAACATTATCACTTTCTTCAAAACGTTCCTTAAACTTATCATAATGCCGTTGTCCACTAACATATAATACTTGATAAGATAGATAACGCATCTCTTTTAGAACATCATACATTAATTCATTAACACTAGCTGATCCTAAAGAACCCATAACAATACAAATAGTATAAACATTTTCCTTAAGACCCAATTCTTTTAAATAATCATTGTTTAAACGTGATGAATCCACAATACTGCTTCGTGGATTACCATATAAATAAACATTACTATCCTTAAACTGTTCAGCTGTCTTTTCATAACAAGTTATAATACCCTTACTATATTTCTTTAAAAACAAATTAGCTTTACCCGCAATACTATTTTGTTCATGTAATAAAACGGGAATATTTAACTTTTTAGCAGCTAAAACAACTGGTACAGTAATATAGTTACCAAAACCAATAACCACATCAACTTTTTCTTTTTTAAATAAATCAATGCACTCCTTATAGCAAGCACGCATTAAAGGCATAAAATTCAACCGTTGAAAAAAACTACCCTCAAAAGAAGTTAATTCTAAGCCAACAAAATCATACCCTTTATCGGGAATAATTCGTGATTCCATCCGATTATCACTACCAATAAATAGTATATCATTATGAGATTTTAAATGATCTGCCAATGCTAAAGCGGGATATATATGTCCACCTGTTCCACCAGTAGCTAAAACAATTTTCATAACAAATTCCTTTCTTCAACTTATTTAGGCATTGATAAATTCAAATGCTCATAAGCTTTTTCACTTACTACTCTTCCCCGATTAGTTCGCATGATAAAACCAATTTGTAATAAATATGGCTCGTAGACATCTTCTAAAGTTAAAGACTCTTCACCAATACTATTCGCAATAGCTTCAACGCCAACCGGTCCACCTTTAAAACGTTCAATAATACCTAACAAATAACGATAATCGACATCATCTAAACCAATTTTATCTACTTTTAATCGATCTAAAGCCATACAAGTTAAATCATAATCCACAACATTTTCATTATAAACTAAAGCAAAATCTCTAACACGTCGAAACAAACGATTCGCAATACGCGGTGTTCCACGGCTCCTTTTCGCAATTTCAATTGCTGCCTTCTTATCGATATCTACTCCATATACTTTCGCTGTTCTCACGACTATCGCCGTTAATTCATCAGTTGTATAATAATTAAGTTTACTAACAATACCAAAACGATCACGTAATGGTGCACTTAAATCACCAGCTCTAGTAGTAGCACCTACTAAAGTAAAAGGCGGTAAATCAATTTTAATACTACGACTACTACCATCTTTACCAACGACAATATCTAAAGTAAAATCTTCCATCGCTGGATACAATATTTCTTCGACAACCTTTGGCAATCGATGAATTTCATCAATAAATAAAATATCACCCGCTTCTAAGGTGCTTAAAATAGCTGCAAGATCGCCCATCTTTTCAATACTAGGTCCCGTACAAGTTTTTATATTACCTGCCATTTCATGAGCGATAATATTAGCAAGCGTTGTTTTACCCAACCCTGGCGGGCCATAAAATAAACAATGATCTAAAGTTTCTTCTCTCGCAATCGCTGCCTTAATAAATATTTTTAAATTATCTTTTAAATCATGTTGACCAATATATTCATTTAATGTTGATGGTCTTAATTGTAACTCATCTTCATTAAAGATATTTTCTGCACTTACTAATCGTTCCATATCAATTTTTAGCTAATAATTGTAAAGCTTTTTTAATCAAAGTATTTTCATCACTTTCCTTACAATTTGCTAACTCCTTCATTATATTATTTATTTGTGCTTGTCGATATCCTAAATCTTTTAAAACATCAATGACATTATTTAATAACGGATCATCAAATTTATTATCATTAACTACCAACTTGCCTTTTAAATCTAAAATCATTTGCGATGCTGTCTTACTACCAATAGCCGGTAAAGATTTTAAAAAGTTCAAATCATTATTTTCAATCGCATTAATAATCATTGTCGAAGTAGCTTTATTAAAAATATTTATCGCCGTTTTCACACCTACTCCTTTAACGCTGATTAATTTTTTAAAAAAAGCCAAATCGTTACGATTATCAAAACCAAATAGACTTATAT
>JBATBW010000186.1:0-7119 GCA_049662565.1 Erysipelotrichaceae bacterium
CCACTCTTGTAATTAGTAATAATTTGGTTTTTTTGCATATATCCTATCACTTTCTGACCTCCTATAATATTTAATTATATTATAGACGATATGTTTGCTTAGGGGGTCAAAAACGAATTAGCGAAACATATTAAAAGGGGTCAATTTCATATTAGCAAATGCATGAGAAAAATTTATGATTTGTATAATAAAGGTGAGATTGATTTGCTTATCTGTAATTCCAAAAGCGATTTGGATAGACATGAAAATACTATCGATAATATTGAAAAATCTATTTTTAAAAGCGATGTTCCTATTTATTGTGCTAAAGATTGCATTCTAATTAAAAATGGCAATATTATTTCTCTGTTGTAGCTTAAAAAATATCACTACTTGTTAACCTACAATTGAATATAATATTGATAATTAGGTTAAAATGTGATATAGTAATATTACCAAATAGTGAGGTGATAACAGATGTCAGCTATTATTATAAATGAATACAAAGAGCTTCTGCTCCAAAAAAATAAAATAGAGCAAACACTACCTTTTCTTCCTGAGGGGTACATTTCTACGAAAACCATTAAAGAAAAACAATATTACTATCTACAAAATAGAGTAGATGGAAAAATAACAAGCAAGTATCTAAAAGAAAATGAAGTTGATATTATAAAAGAACAAGTTGAGCTTTGTAAGAATTATAAAGCAGAGCTTCCTAAAATTGAATCACGCTTAAAAGAACTAGAACAAGCAGCTAAACTGATTGATAGAAGTATTGCCAGACACCTTACCCTGCTTAAATTATCTTGTGGTATGGATTCGCTAAGTAATGTGCAAAAAGAACATAGTGCATCTTTTGCTAATACACTAAATGCCATTGAGGGTGTATATGCTAGCAAAACTACGCAACAGAATATTGATAAGTGGAAGGTTGGAGATGAATCTTTTATTTCTATATTTCAATCCACATTAAATATGTACGGCTTTACGGCGGAGGTGTAAAATGAGAGATCCTTATTTATATGACGATGCAGATATATTAAAAAATCTTGCTAATATCAAAGAACATGATTTATTAAGTAGAGCCGAGGCAGATATAACAAACTTAGCTATGGTTGCTGTCTATAACCAATCTTATAAAGTGTTTGATACAAAAACACTGCAAGATATTCACTCAAATATTTTTGGACAAATATACGATTGGGCTGGTGAGTTTCGTACAATTCAAATTGCTAAATATGAAGATGTGCTTGGTGGCGATACGGTTAGATATACTTTCCCTAAACAGATTAAGAAAGAGCTTGATGCAGTAATGAAGGAAGTAAAGAAACTGAAAAGAACAGACAGCAATGATAAGGATATCGTGTTTCGCTTAGAGAGAATTATAGCAACAATCTGGCATATACACCCCTTTAGAGAGGGAAACACTAGAACTTGTATTGTATTTGCTGTACTACTGGCAAAACACCTTGGCTTTGAAGTCAACCATGAGCTTTTTAAAACCCATTCGGCTTATGTGAGAAATGCTTTGGTATGGGCGTCTCAAGGAATTTACTCAAAACACGAATATCTTGAACGGATTTTTTCTGATGCAATATTAGGCGATAGCCTTAATGAGGATGATGTTCCCGCTACTGTCGCTAGCAAGTACGAAAGTATTGGAGAATATAAGGTTAAAAACTATGTGGAGCGTCCACATAAGTATGTGAAAGATAAGTAAATGTTAAGGCGGTGGTGTTACAGTGGAATATTTTATTTATTGTATAATTTTTAAAAATGGGCAAGTTTCAAAATATAAGCCAATACTTGAATTGGTAAAAATGAATCTAAAACTACTATAACAACGGTACCATGCATTCACTAGATGAAGATATGTTTGGGCTTTTGTAGACGATTGAATATCTTATGCATTTGCCTCGTAATACTTTTGATTTGTGTGATATAGACGAAAAGTCAATGGCTTCATCTTATGATACATCACATATAATAGTGCCATTTTTTGAAAGCGAGCTTGCTGCACTAAGATATTTAATACCTAATCCTACACTAATTGTAACATCTGAAGAATGTAACCCTTGTACTAAGGAAGAGTGTAAAAGATATCATCCGATATTAGGTGTTTACGAAGCAAAAGAATTAACTAAAAATTTGCTAAAGGACTTTTGGAATAAACTACTTGAGATACAAACCAAATGATTTCGATACTGTGCAAGATATCGAAAAACATTTTTTGCTTGAGAATGAACATCTAAAAGCTTTACCACTTTTGGATTTAGCTAGACAATTTTCAACAATTGATGATACTTTGAATAAAATATTTAATTCAGAGAATGTAGAAAAAGAATGTATTAATATTCAATGGAGAAATAAAATCCGATTAAATACATTAGTGAACATAAGTAATCAGGGCATGAATATTGAAAGGTCAAATTTAAAAGATATTTATAAAAAAACATATGACTTAGAATTACAAAAATTTGATGTAGTGTAGTAATCACTTTTCCTGGAGTGTCCAAAAAACAATACATTAACACCTCTGACACGCCAATTGCAAACAGAATTAACAAAAACTGAGCAGCATTATTTAGGAAAAGGTGTTAAAATAGCAATAGCAGAATGTATTTTCGAACAAGATAGTGTATATAAAGCATGTGAATTAGCTAAAGTCATGATAGAAAAAATGCAAAATCATTACCCTAATACAAAGGTTCAATATCAAAAGACTTATACTGTTGAGCATATAAAAGAATTTATAAAAAAAATACCGATGCGGATATACTTTATATTTCTGCACACGGGTATTATGACAAAACGTTAAATATGGCAGGTATAATGGTGGGTGACGAATTTTGGATGGCTTCCGATGATATTAGAGTTCCACCAATTGTAATACTTAGTGCGTGTCATACTAGTCCAAGGAGAATTGGTGAGAGAATCAACTGTTGCAAAATTTGCAATAGTTCAAAACGAGGGAAATAGATAGGTAGAAAGAGCCATAGATTACTACAATTTGGATGTTATTATTTCTGTTGGCTATCGAGTCAAATCCCAGCGCGGTGTGCAGTTCCGTATCTGGGCAACAAATATCTTAAAAGAATACATCAAAAAAGGTTTTCTAACGTCAGGTGCTGGAAATTTACGCAACGAGTGTGGATTACAATCCTGCCGCAGATGTTTCTGTTCAGTTTTTTAAGCGAGTACAGAACAATATTCATTATGCTGTTTCCAGCGATACGGCTGCCGAGGTTATATATCATCGTTCTGATGCGGAAAAGGATTTTATGGGACTTATGACTTTTTCAGGAAATCAGCGAACACTGCGTGAAGCAAAGGTAGCAAAGAATTATCTGGATGAAAAAGAGCTTCGAGCGATGGGACAACGCGTTTCCGGATATCTTGATTTTGCACAAAGACAAGCAGAACGAGAAGTGCCTATGACAATGGAAGATTGGGCAAAGCACCTTGATGGGATTTTAATATCAACTGGAGAAAATCTTCTCACTGGGGATGGCTCAATCAGCCATCTGCCGGCGATGGAGAAGGCTTAGACGGAGTACAAAAAATATAAAGCTAAAACATTAAGCAGTGTTGAGCAGGATTATTTGGATAGTATAAAGCGACTGGAATAGAGGGGCAAAAAGCAATAAATCAAGTTATTCTAAAAATTTGGATAATTGCTCGTATGAACTATCCGGAAATTCCGGATAGTTTGAGGTTAACGAAATTGTAATTGTGAGGAAGTGAGAAATAGCATGAACAAATATATTGCCTTACTAAGAGGTATTAACATAAGCGGGAAAAATAAGATATCCATGTCAGAACTTAAAGCATCTTTCCTTTCTCACGGTTATACAGATGCTTTATCGTATCTGAATAGCGGTAATATTATCTTTTGCTGTAATACGGAAGATAAAATACAAATTTCCAGTGACATTAGGGCTATGATAAAGAAAGAATTTGAACTGGATATTCCTGTTTTGGTAATTTCACAGAGTGAATTAAAAACATTGTTGGACAAGAAACCTGATTGGTGGGGCAATGCTGATAATGGATGGTATGACAATCTTATTTTTGTATTGCCGTCAGCAACAGCTGTAGAAATAGCGGAAAAAGTTGGACAGCCTACGGCGGATTTAGAACGGATAGAAGTTTTTGAAAATAATATCTTTTGGTCATTTGATAGAGTGAAATATGCAAAAGCAAACTGGTGGAAAAAGACAGCCAGTGTAGGAATTGGAGAACTGCTTACAATACGAACCGCTAATAAACTGAAAAAAATAGTTGAAATGTTAGAATAGAAAAAGTGAAGTTGGAGGAGAAACTATGGCATCAAGTAAAGAATATTTAGATTTTATTTTAGGACAGGTTTGTGAGTTGGAAGATATATCATATAGAGCAATGATGGGAGAATTTATACTCTATTATAAGGATAAGATTGTTGGTGGAATTTATGATGATAGGCTACTTGTGAAGTCAGTCAAATCAGCAATTGCATATATGCCAAATGCTCGGTATGAGTTGCCCTATGATGGAGTAAAGGAAATGTTGCTTGTTGATGATGTTGACAATAAAGAATACTTAACGAAACTGTTTCTTGCCATGTATGATGAGCTACCGGAACCAAAGCCCAAAAAGAAAAAATGATACAATCTTGATTTTTAAGGAATATTTTGGAACCGAATGCCTTTGCCTGTTCCCCTATAAACAGGACCCTGTTTTCAATATCTCGTTGACCGATTTCCAAGTAGAGAACAGAAAACAGTATGAGAATGCCGTAAATCGCCCTCGACCTATTTACTGAAATACGAGCATTTTCCAAGGATTCTGTTTTTTCTTGTTTATGCAAAAACAGTAGAGTTCTTGGACTTATTACCACAAGAAATAAGCACTCAGGCTCTGATAATGCTATCAAAAGTACCCGCTCTGCCATGTGGAGAATGTAGTATTGATGTCAAAAAAGTAAAAAATAGAAATTATGAAAAGCATATTTATTGGGTTTTTCTTCATATAGGTGATATATCTTTATTCCAACTAAGGAAATACAGATAAGCTCATCGCTTACTTCGCTTGTCAGAAATTTGTTCAAAAACAATTAATAGATGTCGATCTTGTAATAACAGGTTTAGAAGCGTTTTAGTGAATGATTTTTCTCATAGAACTTTTGTATTTTTGTGAGTGTTTTACAAACATTCTTTAATATAAGCGCAAACGTAAAGAAGGCGATATAATGAACTCTTTAGAGAAATACTTTTTAGTAAGTAATATTATTACAAACAAACAGGCTGAAGAGATAGGTGTCAAAAGACATGTCTTAGCTTCACTTGTCCAAAAGGGTGAGTTAGAGAGGGTTAAAAATGGCGCCTATAAGAAAAAAGATGCCTTAGATGATGAATTTGCCGCTATATCACTCAACAATGAACAAGTATTTTTTTCTTTTCATACAGCTTTGTATCTTCTTGGATTTAGTGACAGAATAACAGAAATAATCTTAATGTCAACTTTATGACATTTTACATAGATGATTGACTTTGCGAATAGTTCGTTTGTCAATTGCTTTATATATTATACACTATTTCCCTTATAAAGTGTAAAAACGAAAGGAGGTCAAAAAATGCAGAAAACAGAGTATTCATTGTAAGCGTCAAATAATACAGCACTAATATGAAAATTGATAGTCATATATAATTTTTATATTAAGAGGATGCAATATGAGAACACTTGATGAATGGAATGATTTAATGGAAGATCAAAAGACTAAAGAGTTAAGCGCAGCTAGTTATTCTATGATAAGTGTCTTTGTTTACTCACAAAAAACAAGTATTATTAAATAATTAGGATATTTTAATTTTTTTAAAAAGATATGTAGAACAAGAAAGGACGATAACAATGGAAGATATTATTAAGATAGTAATTAAAGGTCATTCATATTGGCGTAGTAGGCCTATATATGATGACAAAGTTACCATTACGCCAGAACAAATTTCATATGAATATATACCTATATCTGACGATGATGATATTTATTTAAAAAGAAAATGGTCTTATAAAACAACAAACCCAATTTTTAAGATGAAGTTTACAAAAATATGTGAATTGCTAAAAAAAGCTTTTGAAACTGTGGATAGAAACATGGGGGTTTTAGATGTTCAAGGTATTAATTTCATTGTTGTATTTGCTGATAGAACAAAATATAAAGTATATTATCCGGTGCCTGCTGACGAGTTTGAAGAATTATTTAGAGCAATAAAAAATATAGTTCCTCAATGTGAAGATATTCCTAAGGTGCTAGTGACTTCTGAAGATTTTAAAAAAATAAGAGAAATGGAAAAGGAGTAATTTAGTATTATTATTAAAATTATTAAATACACAGAGGATTAATAAATATATTAAGTAAATATATAATATAAATAGAGAGAATTTAATTGTGGAAGAAATACATCCAGCATTTTTTCCTTTAGGAATTGTTGATGATATTATGACAAAAAATGATATAAATTAATGTAAAACTAGGATATTACAATTTTAAAATTCATGTTGTTATGTTTTTTATAATGGAGTATTCTTTTTATAAGGAGGATATGTTATGGATGATCTTAATTATGAAATGATTTATAAACGGAAATCTTTTCACTTGTTCACAAATATTGGTAATGAAGAAATAAGTGAACAAGAACTATTAGAAATTGAAGAGACATATAAAAATTTGACTCCTTTGGTTAGTAATATTGATACTAAAATCAAAATTGTTCCGGCTTCTAAAACATTATTTAAACGTGGTCAACAGTATAATATTTTGTTTTATAGTGAGAAAAAGGATAATTACCTACAAAATATTGGTTATTTAGGAGAACAGTTGGATTTATATTTGGTTTCCAAAAATATTGGTACATTATGGTTTGGGATAGGTAAACCGGAAGAGGCAATGATTGATGGCCTTGATTTTGTCATAATGATACAAATAGCTAAAATTGATGATGAAAAAAAGTTTAGAAAAGATATGTTTAAAAGTAAACGTAAACCAATAGATGAAATATGGTCAGGTGATACAATTAAAGGAGTAACTGAAATAGTCAGATTTGCTCCAAGTGCATGTAACAGCCAACCTTGGTTTGTGGAGCATGTTGGTGATGAGATCAAAAT
>JBATBW010000187.1:0-16384 GCA_049662565.1 Erysipelotrichaceae bacterium
GATGGTGTTAGCGCTGCGATGTTATTAGTTGAAGCAGCGGCTTTCTATCAAAAACAAGGGAAATCATTATTACAAGTTAGAGAAGAGATTTATCAAGAATATGGTTATTACAAGGAAGAACAAATATCTTTAGTATTAGAAGGTATTGAAGGTGCTAATCGCATTAAAAGAATGATGATTAATTATCGTCAAAATTATGTAACTCAATTTAATGGAGTTAAGGTTAGCGAAACGATCGATTATTTAAATGGTTATAAAGATATTCCAAGTTCGGATGTTTTGCGTTTTTATTTGGAAGATGGTAGCTGGTATGCTTTAAGACCAAGTGGTACTGAACCTAAGATTAAGTTGTATATATACACTAAAGATGTTAATGAAGCTAAGAGTTTAGAGAAACTTAATAATATTAAAAAATTAGTATTAGAAAGTTTAAATAATATTCAATAATTTCACTTATTTTTCATAATAGAGTTGTATTGTTAATATAATGATATGGGGGTTTTGTTATGAAGAAACAAACGAAAGGAATTGTTTTTTATTTATTGTTAGTTGTTGCATTACTTATTTATCCAATGTATGTCGTTGTTTTTAATGGTGGAATTAATGGACCTAGTGGCAGTATGATGGTTTTAATTATTATGTGGATACCTGCGGTTGCTGCGGTAGTCACTAAATTAATATTGGAGCGTTCTTTGCGTGGATTAGGTTTTATTCCCCATAAAAACCAGTATTTATTAGTATCGTATATTATCCCTTTAATTGGCTGTTTAATCGTTTATGGAATTTGTTGGGGATTACAAATTGGGATATTAAATGTGGAACTTCTTCAATATATGTCAATACCAACTTTACTAGGTGTTCCTGGAGTGTTGTTGAGTTTATTAACGGCTGTGGGTGAAGAAATTGGTTGGCGCGGTTATTTAGTTCCTAAATTATTAGAAACTAATAGTTTTAATAAAACCGTATTGATTTCGGGTATTATTTGGAATTTGTATCATTATCCATTAATTTTCTTTGGTGGATATAATAGTGGAGTTAATATCGGATTTGCGATTGTAATGTTTACTATTTCGATCTTTTGTGTTTGTACAATTACTGCATATTTACGTTTTAAGACCAATAGTTTTTGGGCTCCAGCACTTTTTCATGCATCGCATAATTATTTTGTTCAAAGTGTTTTTGATATGTTAACAACGGATGTGGGAGCTACTAAATATTTTACTACTGAATTTGGCTTAGGATTAATGATGTTTTATCTAGTTGTTGCTTTAATTATCATTAATAAAATGAAAAAAAGTAAGGCTTAACTTACTAAAGGAGGGTAATTTATGAATGATATTTTAGTTCAATATGCAGGTTTAGGTTTAGGTATTTTATTAGTTGCATTAGTAATGTATTTGCTTTTTATTATTGGGAATTGGAAAATCTTTCACAAAGCGGGTGAGGCTGGATGGAAAAGCTTAATTCCGATATATAACTTATATATTTTATTTAAGATTGCAAGAATTCCTAATTGGTTTTTTTTGAGTATCTTATTTAGTGTTTTGGGTGCTGTCGGAAAAGTGATGGCAATTGATATTTTAGGAATGTTTGCCTTAGTAGGTGTAATAATTGTTTCTATTAAGATAAGCGCAAATATTGCGAAAGTGTTTGGTAAGGGTGTTTTATTTACTATGGGTTTATTATTCTTCCCTTATATTTTCTATATCGTTTTAGGTTTTGGTAAAGCAGAATATAGATAGGAAATTTTAGTTTTTTAAAATAAAGAAATCTAGCGAAAGATTTCTTTTATTTTAGGTTTAAGGTATTTAATATTGATTATTAATAATATCATTCCAATGCTAAATCCTCCTAATACATCACTTGGATAGTGAACGCCTAAGTAAATTCGACTAAGCCCAATTGATAGAATTAAAAGGGATAATAAGTTAATGTATAGTAATTTGTGTTTGATATTGCTTGAATGTATTAAATAGATTAGTGAACCAAAGAAAGCCATACTACTAATACTATGGCCACTTGGAAAGCTTGGTGATGTTTCAACCATTAAAGGAAAGTATTGTGGACGAGGTCGTTGGATAATAAATTTTATAAGGGTGTTGGTACTAAAAATAATTATTAAGTTGGTTAAGATGTAAATAAAGTGTTTGTTTTTAGTAATTAAGAGGATGATAAAGTAGGTTAGATATCCGTATATAAAGCCACTGTTGGAAATAAAGATGGCAATTTTAGTGAGCATGGGGGTCCTTATTTGATAAAAAGCATGTAAAAAATCATTATCAATTTGGGGTATAAATAAGGCAATTATGATGGCTAATAGTAAGCCGACTAAACTTATAAGCATATATTTTTTCATAGTTATACAATAGCATAATTTGTTAAATTTGTAAAAGTGTATTAAGATATATATGGGTGATAAAAATGAAAACAATTTATTATAATGGTGATATCATTAGTTTTAATGATCAAGATATTCAAGCAGTAGTTGTTGATGGCGATTATATAATTGATATGGGCGATTATTTAGTGATGGAGGATAAGTATCCAGGTGTGAATCATTATGATTTGAATAAGCAATGTTTATGTCCGGGATTTATTGATGCTCATTCGCATTTGTCGAGTTTAGCTTTTAGTTTTCTTCAAGTTTCTTTAGGTAATTTACATTCATTAAAGGAAATTAAGGAAGGAATTGATAAATATATTGTTGATAATCAAATTAACAAAGGTGAGTTTATTAATTGTATGGATTTTGATGATAGTTTATTAATTAATGAAATATTAGATAAGAATTTTTTGGATGATAATTTTAGGGATTATTTGGTATTCATTAATCATAAATCGGGTCATAGTGGGATATTGAATTCTAATTGTTTATCTTATATGAATTTGGTTAGTGATAATGGAATTATTAATGAAGTATTGTATATGGATCATGTTAAAAAGATTCCGATGCCAGGTTTTGATAAGATAATTATGGGATATCAAAAAGCTTATGATTTATATTTATCTTATGGTATTACTACTGTCCAAGATGGATATGTGGTTAAAGAAATGCTACCGATGTATCAATATATGAGTAATAATGATATTTGTAAAGTGGATACGATTGGTTATGTGGATTATAATGATTTATCATTTTTTAATGATTTAGAGTTAAATGAATATCATCATAATTTGAAAATTGGAGGCATTAAGATATTTTTAGATGGTTCGCCACAAATAAAGACGGCTTGGATGCGGGATCATTATGTGGGTGAGATTGATAATTATGGCATTTCTACTTTAAGTGATGAAAGATTAAAAGAAGTTTTAGTTTACGCTGCAACAAATAAACGTCAAGTTTTAGCTCATTGTAATGGTGATAAAGCAGTGGATCAATATTTGAAAATTGTGGGTGAAGTTTATAAAACATATCCTCAAGTTATTGAAAATCGCAACGTAATAATTCATAGTCAGTTCTTACAAAAAGATCAATTAGATGAAGTTGTGAGATTGAAAATGATTCCGTCATTTTTTGTTGCGCATATTTATTATTTTGCGGATATTCATATTAAAAATGTGGGATATGAAAAGGCGAAGTCTATGTCATTAGCTAATAGTGCTTTAAGTAAAAACATAATTTTTACTTTTCACCAAGATAGTCCAGTAATATTACCAAACATGTTAGAAACTATTCAATCTGCTTGTTTGCGGAAAACTAAAACAGGGGTATTATTAGATCAAAGTGAAAATTTACCAGTCTTACAGGCTATAAAGGCAGTTACTCTTAATAGCGCATATCAGTATTATGAAGAGACGGTTAAAGGGTCGATTGAAGTTGGTAAAGATGCGAATTTTGTTGTATTATCTTCTAATCCTTTAAAGGTTGATGTTGATAAAATTAAAGATATTAATGTTGTTCATACAATAGTTAAAGGGAAAGAATTATACTAAGGGGGATTTGTGGTTAATAGAAAAAATATCTATTTAATGATGATGATTAATATGCTTAGCGGTATGGTTTTTTATGCGTCTATTGCCACATTATATCGTCAACATTTTGGATTAACGATGTTAGATATTGCGTTAATTGAAAGTGTAAGTTTAGTTTTGAGTTTATTATTAGAAGTATTGTGGGGTTTTGTTGCGGATAAGATTGGCTATAAGAAAAGGATGATTATTTGCTGTCTAGTATACTTTATTTCAAAGATTGTTTTTATGCAGGCAACTAACTTTGGTGGGTTTTTATTAGAAAGAATTTTATTGGCGGTTGTAATTTCAGGATTATCTGGTTTAGATACAAGTATTATTCATTTATCTAGTGGTGACAAAAGTGAGAAGTATTTAGGCTATTATCAAAGTAGTGGTTATATTGGTTTGTTGGTATCTTCTTTGGTTTTTATTTTCTTTATTAATGATAATTATTATTATATGACATTGTTTACTGCGATTGCTTATTTTGGTGCCCTTGTTTTATCTTTTTTCTTAGATGAGGTTAAAAAGGATAATGGTGAGGTGTTTGATTTTGGTAAAGTAAAAATGATCTTTTCACAGGTAATTAAAAATAAGAGTCTACTTATTTTTGTGATGTTTTATGCGATTATATGTGAGGTACATCAAATTATTACGGTTTTTATTGCACAAATTAAATATACTAAGTTGGATTTGCCGATGGGATATTTTGGTGTGGTTTACATTTTATTAGTTTTTGCGAGTTTAAGTGGTTTTTTAAGTGATCGTATTGGTAAAATCATTAATGATCGTAAGTTAATTGTGTTGAGTTTGTTAGTCATTGTTGGTTGCTGTTTCACTTTAAGTTACACTAATTCTTTAGTTGTTAGTATTGGTTGTGTTGTAGTTTTTCGATTTTTAATGATGTTGATTGTTCCGTTAATTATTAATTTGGAGAATAAACAGGTTGATACTAATTATATGGCGAGTTATTTGAGCATTAATGCTTTAATGATTGATATGGTGGCGATTGGAATTAATTTATCGATTGGAAAGATTTCTGATGTTAATGTTAATTTTAGTTTTCTAATTTGTGGTGTGTTGATTATGCTTAGTTTAGTTTTATTCTTCATTTGGTCAAAAAGAGTCACTATTAAATAATAGTGATTTTTTTATCGGTGGATTATTATGGTATAATAATAGTGGTGATAATATGGCAATAGATGGAATAATTGTACATCAAATATGTAAGGATTTGACAAAGTATCTTCCTTTGAAGATTAATAAAATAACTCAACCTTCAAATATGGAGGTTATTTTTCATGCGCGTGGTAGTTTGGGTAGTCATCAGTTATTGATTTCGACTACTAGTAATTATAATCGGATTAATATTACTAACTTAAGTTACATTAATCCTTATACGCCGAGTAATTTTTTGATGATTTTGCGCAAATATATTGAAAATGGGGTTCTATTAGATATTAAGCAATATGATTTAGATCGGGTTGTTTGTTTAACTATTAAAAATTTTAATGATTTTAAGGATGAAAATATCTATTATTTATATATTGAGTTAATGGGTAAATATTCTAATATTATTTTAGTTAACCAACAAGGTATCATTATTGATGCCCTTAAAAGGATACCGCCTAGTGAAAAACGGGTTGTTCATCCAGGTGCACGTTTTGAGTATAATGAGAAGGTTGATAAGAAGAATCCGTTTATAAATTTTGATGTGGATTATAATTTGTCTTTGAGTGCTCAATTTGAAGGGTTTTCATCTTTGTTATGTAAAGAGATGGAATATCGTTTACATAATCAAGAAATTTTTTCAGATGTAATGGAAGAAATTAATTCTTCTAATCAATTGTTTAGTTATCCTAATGGGGTTTTCCATTGTTTAGAATTAAAACATTTAGGGCAAGAATATGTCGCATATGAAATAAATAAGGGTTTTGATAATATTTATGGTGATCTTTTGCAACAGGTTGCGATTACGCAACATACTAATGATTTATGTAAGTTTGTTAGAAGAGAATTGAAAAAGTTGCGTAATAAGCTACCTAAATTACAAATTAGTTATCAAGAGTATTTGAATTTTGATCAATATCGAGAAATTGGGGATATTATTTTTTGTAATTTAGATAAAAATGTTCGGGGTTTAGATGAGATTGAACTTTATGATTTTGATGATAATTTAGTTAAGATTAAATTGGATGCCCGTTTTGATTTAAAGGGTAATGGTAATAAGTATTATTCGAAGTATCAAAAAGCAAAAAAGGGTTTAACTTATCTTCAAGAGCAAATTGATATTTGTCAAGGACAGATTGCGTATTTCGAGAATATTGAGTTTCAACTATCACAAGCAAATGTAAATACGGCTAATGAGATTTATGAGGAACTTGTTAATCAAAATTTATTGCAGGCAAAAAAGAAAAATGGTAGTAATAAAAAGAAAATAAAAACTTTAGCTTATGATGTTTTTGATTTTGGTGGTCATAAGGTTTATGTAGGGCATAATAATATTCAAAACGAGTATTTGACTTGGAAGTTGGCTAAAAAGGATTATTATTGGTTTCATGTTAAGGATTTTCATGGTGCCCATGTAATTGTTGATAGTGATCAATTGGATGAACAAACTATTCGTTTTTGTGCTAATGCGGCTGCTTATTATTCTAGTGGTCGAGATAGTAGTTCAGTTGGAGTGGATTATACTTTAGTTAAAAATTTGAAAAAGATTAAGGGCTCAAAATTTGGTATGGTTAGTATGAGTAGTTATAAAACTATTTATATCGATCCCATAAAGGTGTTTGGAAATGTTTGAGTATAGTGATACCAATAAGCGTTATCATACTTATAGTTATTATTTAAAACAAAAATATCAGACTAAGGTGGCAAAACTTTCTTTTGATGGCGGATATACCTGTAATAATCGCGATGGTAGTAAGGGATTTGGCGGTTGTATTTTTTGTGGTGGTAAATTAGTTAAAGGTTATGATGTAGATACTATTGACTTTGCTAGTCAATATCTTAATGCGAAAAAAATTATGGATCGCAAATGGCCTAACTTAAAGTATATTGCTTACCTTCAAAACTTTTCGAATACTTATCGTCCTTTTGAAGATAATGTGAAGATATATGAAAGAGTTATTAGTTTTAAGGATATCGTTGGTTTAAATATTGCGACAAGATGTGATTGTATTGATGATGACACGTTGAATTATTTAGATTATTTATGTGATAAAGTGGATGTTACTTTGGAATTGGGGTTACAATCGAGTTTTAATCAAACTTTGCAGGATTGTAATATCAATTATACCTATGAAGATTTTTTGTTAGCTTATGAAAGAATTAAGAGAACAAGAGTTAAATTAGTTGTTCATCTTATTAATGGGTTACCTAATGAAACGGTTGATATGATGTTAGAAACGGCGAAAAAGTTAAGTAAATTGGATATCGATGGGGTCAAGATTCATATGTTACATATTATGTATGATACGATCTTGTATAAACGATATTTAAATTGCCCTTTTCCCTTATTGACATTAGGAGAGTATTGTCAATTAGTTGTTGACCAAATTAGGTTGTTTAAACCGGAAGTAGTTATTCATCGTTTGACAGGTGATAGTATTAAAGAATATTTGCATGAACCAAAATGGACTTTGAATAAAACTAATGTTTTAAATTCGATTGATAAATTAATGGTTAAGTTGGATTGTTTTCAAGGAGACAAATATGAGTTATAAGATATTACCAATAACTAGTTTGATTCATCAAGTGATTAAGGCTTCATTTGATCAGATTGATGTAGCATGTGATATGACTTTAGGGCAAGGTTTTGATGCCGAATTTTTGGCGGATATTAGCCGGGTGGTATATGCTTTTGATGTTCAACAAATGGCAATTGATCAAATTAGTAATCCGATGATTTCTTGTATTTTAGGAAATCATAAGGATGTGGATAAGTATATAAAAGAAGAGGTTGATGTCTTTATGTTTAATTTGGGTTATTTGCCTAACAGCGACAAGAAGATTCAAACATCGTCTAATGATACAATTTTAGCTTTAGATAAGTGTTTAAAGATGTTAAGTAGTAAAGGTATAATAACGATTGTCACTTATTGCGGCAACCAAGAACAAATAGATGAAAGAAATAATGTAGACAAGTGGTGTCAGTGTCACGATTTAGTGGTACTTAAATTAATGATGAATATTGATAATGCGCCAATAGGCTATGTTGTGAGTAAAAGGTAGATTATATGAGTAAATGGACAAAAAAGATGATTGCGATTTCGTTGGTGATATTGTTAGGATTGAGTTATGTTTTGTATGGATATTATTGGAGTAAGTTTCATTTCCAAATAGTTTTTAAGGAAGTTCAGACAACAAAGATTAGTTCAAGTTTAAATAATCATACGGTTTTGTTTTTTAGTGATTTATTATATTGTGACGAAAACATTGAACTGGTGGAAAAGGCAATTAATAAAATTAAAAATTATCCAACTGATAGTGTAGTTTTTTTGGGTGATTTGTACAAAAAAGACGAAAATGTTAGTGAAGAAAATAATCAAAAACTAATTGAATTATTATCTAGCATTAAGGGGAAATATGGTAAGTATGCTATTTTGGGGGAACAAGATACTAATGAGAATATTGTTAATACTTATGTTAGTAGTGGCTTCGAAGTGATTTCTAATGGCATAGTTAATGTTAGTCATAATAATAATGATAATTTCCAATTGGTTGGTTTAAATTATCTTAATAAAGATAATAAAGGGATTGAAGAAGTTATTGATCCAAATAAATTTACAATGTTAATTAGTCATGCTCCAGATATTAAAAATTATGTGGACAGCACTAAATATGATTTGATTATTAGTGGTCATACTCATGCGAATAATATTAATTTTCCTATGTTTGGTCCTTTAAAAAAGATTGAGGGTAATCAACAATTTAATCAATCTAAGGGTAATTTGACAGTTGTGAATGGTGTTAGTAATGACAAGTATACCTTTAGGTATAATAACCGGCCACAAATAGTAATTTATCGTTTAGTTCTGAAAAAATAGTGCAATTAGTATGTTATTATGATAAAATAGTGAAAAGGTTAGGTGTTTAATGATGAAAAAAGGTTTGTTGATTGTTCTAAGTGGGCCAAGTGGTGTAGGTAAAGGCACAGTACTAAAACGATTTATTGATAATAAGGAATTGAATTTAGCTTTATCGATCTCAATGACGACAAGAAGTATGAGAAAAGGTGAACAAGAAGGCGTTAATTATTATTATGTAAGTGTTGATCAATTTAAACAAGCTATTGAAAATGGCGAATTATTAGAATACGCTGAATTTGTTGGTAACTATTATGGGACACCGCTTTTTGAAGTGGAAAGACTTCGTAATGAAGGTAAGAATGTTATTTTAGAAATCGAAGTTCAAGGAGCACAACAAGTAAAGAGTAAATGTGATGATGCTATTTCCATTTTTATTATTCCGCCTTCAATGCAAGAATTAGAACAACGTATTCGTGGTCGTAGTACGGAAAGTGATGAAGTTATTAAGGCGCGTTTAGAGAAAGCGCATAAAGAAATGGATTTAATTGAACAATATCGTTATATTGTTTGTAATGATGATCCGGAGTTAGCGGCTCAATTAATTTCCGTTATTATTAAAAGGAGTATGAAACAATAATGTATGAGATTAGTATTCTAATTGAATATAGTCGGATTAGTCAGAGTTTCACTTATTTATATGATCATCAACTATTGCCCTATACTAGAGTAATAGTTGATTTTAATAATAGAGACTTGTGTGGTTTTGTTGTGGATTGTCATCAACATATTGATCAGGATAAAAGTTATAAATATATAAAGGAAGTTATTGATGATGCGCCAATTATCGATGACGAATTGTTGTCATTAAGTGATTGGATGTCGCAATACTATTTGGCGACTAAGATGGCGACATTACAAACGATTTTGCCTCCTAATTTAAAAATTGATAGAAAATATCATAAAGAAATACTCCAAGCGTATGTTAAGTTGGAAAAGGATGATGGCAAGTTAACGCTTAAGCAAAATCAAGCTTTAATTTATCTTAAAGTTCATGACCAAGTTTTGCGTAGTGAGTTTAATGCTTTATATCCGAATATGCTTAAACCTTTATTGGATAAAGAAATGGTTAGTATCCTTTATCTAAAAAAGGAATATCAAGAACATAATATTGCTTTAGAAAATGATTTGCTTTTAACTACCCAACAAGATGATGTTTATCAACAGATTATTAACAAAGGTGATAAATATTTGTTGTATGGCATTACGGGTAGTGGGAAGAGTGAAGTTTTTTTGCATTTAGCGAAACATTATATGAATGTGGGTAAACAGGTTCTGATATTAGTGCCGGAGATTGGTTTAACGCCACAAATGGTTAACTTATTTCAAAGACGTTTAGGGGATAAGGTTGCGATTTATCATTCAAAATTGAATGCTCAAGAGAAATATGAACAGATGTTAAGGATTAAAAAACAAGAGGTGTTAGTTGTAGTTGGAACTAGAAGTAGTGTTTTTTTACCATTTACAAATTTAGGAATAATAATTATGGATGAAGAACATGATGATTCTTATAAGCAAACTAGTGGTGTTTGTTATCACACAAGAGATATTGTAAATTATCGTTGTGATTATCATCAAGCAACGATGTTGTTAGCGAGTGCTACGCCAAGTTTAGATAGTTATGCTCGAACGTTGAAAAAAGTTTATAAATTGTTAGTGTTAGATCAAAGGGTTAATGGTAAACTGCCAAATATTACGTTGATTGATATGAACAAAGAAATGCGTTATAATCATCGTTTTTTAATTTCTCAAGTTTTACAAGAAAAACTTAAGCAAGTTCTAGATAATAAAGAACAAGCAATTATTTTGCTGAATCGTCGAGGTTATACACCAATTGTACGTTGTAATAGCTGCCAAAGTGATATTAAGTGTGATAATTGTGATGTATCAATGGTTTATCATAAAGATGAACATGTTTTGAAGTGTCATATTTGTGGTGCAATGAAAAATTATCCGATTGAATGTCCTAGTTGTAAGGCTCATAATTTTA
Source organism: Erysipelotrichaceae bacterium (assembly GCA_049662565.1). GTDB lineage: Bacteria > Bacillota_I > Bacilli_A > Erysipelotrichales > Erysipelotrichaceae > JBATBW01. Next base: position 11,029 of record JBATBW010000187.1, read on the forward strand.
TTAATTATGGATATGGCACCCAAAAGTTACAGGAAGAGTTGTTATCGATTTTTCCTAATGCTCGTATTTTGCGAATGGATAAGGATTCAACTAGTAGAAAGAATGCGCATGAACAAATATTTAATGAATTTAAAGAACAAAAGGCGGATATTTTGATTGGTACGCAAATGATTGCGAAGGGTTTAGATTTTTCACTAGTGACATTAGTTGGTATTTTAAATGCGGATGCTTTATTGTCGCAAACTGATTATCGGGCAAATGAGACGACGTTTTCTTTGTTGACTCAAGCATCAGGAAGAGCAGGACGGGCAGTAGAAAAAAGTGATGTAATTATTCAGGCTTGTGATATTAATAATTACACTTTACATTATGTTTTAAATCATGACTATTTGGGTTTCTTCCACCAAGAAATGTCTTATCGGAAGTTGGCTAATTATCCTCCTTATAATTATTTAATTATTATTGATTTGGCGGGTAATGATCAACAAAAGATTAATGAAGTTTTGAATAATTTAAAACAAGAATTGTTATTAGAGAATATTCGGGTATTAGGAGTTAGTGATTTGTTGCGAGTTAAAAATACCTATCGTAGTAGAATTACCCTTAAAGGAAAGGATTTGGGGATGATGCAGGATGTTTTGCGAAAGATTTTAGTTAATTATCAAAAATATCCTTTAGTAATTGATGTTAATCCTCAGCACACAAATTAATGAATGAAAGACAAATAGCTTATCAAATTATTTATGAGGTTGTTTATCAAAATCAATATGCAAATTTGATGTTAAGAAAGAGATTAAATTTTTTTAGTAGTGACGAAAAGAAGTTAATTACTCAAATTGTTTATGGGACGATTAGTAATTATGATTTTTTACAATATCAATATCAAAATTTAGTGGATAATAAACTTAGTAATAAGGTTAAAACAATTTTAAATATGAGTATTTATCAAATGTTTTTCTTAGATAAAGTTCCAGATTATGCCATTATTAATGATGCGGTTGAGATTAGTAAGTCGATAAATAAAGGTTTTTATAGTAAAGTTGTTAATGCGGTTTTGCGTAGCGTTCAAAGTCAAGGGTTGATTGATAGTGATGATTTATCGATTAAATATTCTTTTAGTCCTTTTATTGTCAAGATGTTAATTAAACAATATGATTTGCAAACGGCGCAAGATATATTAGTTGCAAGTAACTTACAAAGTAAGGTAGCTTTAAGATATAATAGTTTAAGTAATGGTTCTTTTGATGAAAATGATTTTATTAAAGGTACTTTGGCGAAAAATTGTTATTATTACAAAGGGAACATTTTTCAGACTAATTATCTTTCGGAAGGGGTTTTTACGATTCAAGACGAGGCTAGTCAATTAGTTAGTGAATTTATGGATCCTTTACCTACTGATCGAATTTTAGATATGTGTAGTGCACCAGGTACTAAGACTTCTCATTTATCGCAATTGATGAATAATGAGGGGGAAATAATTGCCTTAGAATTACATGAACATCGCTGTGTTTTAATTGAAGAAACTATAGATCGGTTACATTTAAATAATGTCGTTGTTTTACAAATGGATAGCACTAAGAGTAAAAATGAATTTCAAGCCAATTCTTTTGATAAGATTTTGTTAGATGCACCTTGTAGTGGATTAGGGGTCTTAAAGCGTAAACCGGAAATCAAATTGCATATTACTCCTAGTTCTTTGGATGAAATTGTTTTGCTTCAGAAGGATTTGTTAGATAATGCCGCTGTTTTATTGAAAAATGATGGTATTTTAGTTTATTCGACTTGTACGATTAATAAGAAAGAAAATGATAAACAGATTAGTAGATTTTTGGCGAATTATCCAAATTTTATTTTAATAGAAGATCGTTTAGTTTTGCCTTCTAAAGATAATGATGGTTTTTATATGGCTAAGCTTAAAAAGGTTAGCGAATAGAAAGGTGGTATTTATGTTTTATAAAGCAGAGAAAGGTTCAATTATTAGTGTCGATAAAATTAGTAAAGGGGTTAATGTTGCTTTTTTAAATTTGGAAGAATTTGTTAGTATTTATCAAGATTATGGTTTTTTAGATTCGTGTGTTAGTGCGCTTAGGTTTCCCGATAATCGTTATCATGGTACTTTAGAAGTATATGATGATTTTAGTTTTGGTATTATTCACATTATGAATCTAAATAATCCGGAAATTGAGAGAGAAAAAATTGGAGTGTTTTTGAAAAAAGATGTGTTGTTCCTTGTTTTTTTGGAACAAAATAGTGAGATTAAGAAATATATGGTTGATTCTTTAGGGAGAACGGCAAATGAGTTTACTATAGAAAAAGTATTGTTCATTTTGTTTAACTATTTAATCAAAGATAGCAATGATATTTTAGAAAAATATGAAAATATCATTATTAATTTGGAAAAAAGGATATTGAATAATGACTTTGATAAAGATTTTAACCGTAAATTATTTAAATATAAAACAGGTATTATGTTAAGGGAGAATTTCTTTGATGAGTTAGCCTTGTTTGTTTATTCAATAAATGAAAATGAAAACATGGTTTTTGATATTGAAGAGAATTATCGTCATTTAAAGATATTTGCGAATAAAGTGAATCGACTTAGTGATAAATCGAAAATATTATGTGATGGAATAGTTCATGTTAGAGAAGTTTATCAGTCAGCATTGGATTATCAGTTAAATAATATCATTAAACTATTTACGGTTGTTACGACTATTTTCTTGCCTTTAACTTTAATTGTAGGATGGTATGGAATGAATTTTACTAGTATGCCAGAGATCACATGGAAGTATGGTTATTTATTTGTTATCTTGCTTTGTATTAGTGTAGTTTTAGGGTGTGTTTGGTTTTTTAAACGGAAGAAATTATTATAGATAATAAAAAAATGAAACATTAATTGTTTTGTTTTTTTGTATTGGCTATAAAACTATACAAAATAAGGGTATAATGGTAAAATATAAGCGGGTGAATATATGCGATCGATATTTGATTTTACATACGAAGAATTAATTAGTGAATTGGAAAAAAACAATTATAAAAAATATAAGGCAAAACAAGTTTTTCAGTGGTTGTATCGAAAAAAAGAGTTTGATTATTTTAAGATGAGCGATATTTCTAAGGAAATGATGGCTTTTTTAGCGAATAATTATGATAATCAATTAGTAAAGATTGTGAGAAAGCAAGTTTCTAAAGATAAAACAATTAAATATTTATTTGCTTTAGGAGATGGGGAACTAGTGGAAACGGTTATTATGTTTCATGATTATGGCGCTAGTGTTTGTGTTAGTAGCCAAGTGGGATGTAATATGGGATGTAAGTTTTGTGCTAGTGGCCTTTTGAAGAAAAAAAGAGATTTAGTGGCAAGTGAAATGGTTATGCAAATTCTAATTTGTCAATTAGAGTTAGAAAAAATGGATCAAAGGGTTAGTAATGTTGTGGTTATGGGTAGTGGCGAACCTTTTGATAATTATGATAATGTTATTCGTTTTTTGAATATTATTAATAGTGATTTAGGTTTGGCGATTGGTGCTCGGCATTTGACGGTTAGTACTTGTGGTTTAGTTCCTGGAATTTTAAAGTTTGCTCATGAAAAACAATTTAATCTTGCAATTAGTTTGCATGGCTCTAATGATGAATTAAGGTCTTCTTTGATGCCAATTAATAATAAATATAGTTTAAGTCAATTATTTGATGCTTTGCGTCAATATCAAGAGATTTCGAAAAGAAGACTTAGTTTTGAATATATTTTAATAAAAGGGTTAAATGATAAATATGAAAATGCTCAAGAGCTGAAAAAATTAGTGTATGGGTTAGATGCTTATATTAATTTGATTCCTTATAATAGTGTAGATGAACATGATTTTCAATCTTCTAGTGCTGTTGATGCATTGAAGTTTTATGATTATTTAAAGAAATTAAATGTTAGCGTAACTTTACGAGCGGAACATGGTAGCGATATCGATGGGGCTTGTGGACAATTAAGAAATAAGGTAATAAGAGGTGATAATTAATGAGGTATGGTGCTTCAACTAGTGTAGGGGTAGTTAGAAAGAGCAACCAAGACAGTTTTTCCATATTATTCAATGATTATGGAGATTTGTTTGGGATTGTTTGTGATGGAGTAGGCGGTAATAAAGCTGGTGATGTTGCGAGCAGTATTGTTGCGAAATGTCTGAGTGATGATTTTTCTAAATTAGATAAATTGGGAAATGAGGATCAAATCAGAAACTTTTTCGATGAATCGATTGTAAAAGCTAATACTCGAGTATATACATTGTCAAAAAGTAACCCTGAGTATCGTGGCATGGGGACAACACTAGTGGCTTTTGTTTGTTTAGGTGATAAGTTATTTTTCGCGAATATTGGTGATAGTAGAGGATATGTGCTTAAGAATGGGCAACTCTTACAAATCACTACAGATCAAACGGTGCCTAATGATTTGTTAGAAAAAGGATTAATTACGGCAGAGCAAGCTAAGAATCATCCAAAGAAGCATGTTTTAATTAATGCGATTGGTATTGATAAAACGATTACTTATGATTATTTTAAAATTGATGGTTTTGAAAAAGTTTTACTTTGTTCCGATGGATTATATTCGATGATCGAAGATAATGCAGTTTTTAATATTATTAATGATGGGGATTACGATATTAATACCAAAGTAGGGCAGTTGATTGATAGAGCAAATAACAATGGTGGATATGATAATATTACTGTTATTTTAGTTGAGAGGTAAGTCAAATGAATGTGATAAATAATCGATATGAAATTATAAAGAATATTGGCGAAGGCGGGATGGCTAATGTTTATTTAGCTAAGGATTTATTATTAGATCGTGAAGTTGCGATTAAAATATTGCGTGGAGAACTAGCGAATGATCAAACGGCATTATTGCGTTTCCAAAGAGAAGCTAATGCGTCTAGTACGTTATCTCATCCTAATATTGTAGAGATTTATGATGTTGGTCATGAAGGAAATAAAAATTATATTGTAATGGAATATATTAAAGGAGTTACTCTTAAACAACTTATTTCTAAAAGGGGTACGGTTCAATTAGATGAAGCGATAAGTATAATGAAACAGCTTTGTAGTGCGATTAAACAAGCCCACGAGCATAATATTATTCACCGTGATATTAAACCGCAAAATGTTTTAATTACGGCAGATAATACAATTAAAATTACTGATTTTGGTATTGCGATGGCCCAAGATGCTTTACAATTGACCTCAAGTGATACGGTTATGGGCAGCGTTCATTATTTAGCTCCTGAACTAGCAAAGGGTGAGCTTGCTACTGCGCAATCTGATATTTACTCATTAGGTATTGTTTTGTATGAATTATTGCGTGGAGATGTGC
>JBATBW010000188.1:0-5595 GCA_049662565.1 Erysipelotrichaceae bacterium
ATGATATTAACTACGCTAAACAAGTAGTTAAAAACTTCAGAAATATTGAAATTAGTGATGATAAAGCTTTAGATTTCCTTAATGATTCTAGCATTATCTTACATGTTGCATTAGATGGTGATACAGTTATCGCCTATTTATTAACATATCGCTTAAAACGTTTAGATAGCGATAATGTGATGTTACATCCGTATCACCTATTTGTCAGTGATAGATATCAAAAACAAGGCATCGGCAAAAAAATGATTGAGACAATTAAAGAATATGCTCAAAATAATAAAACCCATTATATGTATCTTATTACGCAAACCGACAATATGAATGCCCGTAATTTATATGAAAAATTGGGTGGATACAATCATCCAGATAATCATGAAGTTTACTATTGGTATTACGAAGGACAACCAAAAATCTAACCAACTGAAAACAGTTGGTTTTTTTTCTTTAAAAAAGGCAAACATAGTTTGCCTCAAATTATTTAATTTCTACTTTTTCCCCATTAGGCCCAACACTATTATTTAAATAATCCCTAATAGCTTGTTTTTGATCAGGCTTAGAAGGTTTACATAAAGAGATAGTAGAAACTGTACCATTTACCAAAGCTTCAGCTAACCCACTACAACCAGCAAAACCACAACCACCACAGTTATAACCAGGTAATAAAGCCGTTGTTTCCTCTACTCTTTGATCGACTTCGACGTAGAATATCTTATTCGCAATACCTAATAAAGCACCTAATATTAATCCTAATCCTAACATTAAGATTATTGCTTCAAACATTATTTTCCCTCCTTGATAATTGTTTGATGTAATCCACAACTCACAATCTTACATCCCTCACAACTACTTGTACGATCTTTGCAATCTTGTGGGATATCTATACGATGATTCAAATAATAAGTCAACGCATAAAACGCTCCCAACCCCACAACAACTATAAATCCGATAAACATCTTAAACTAATCCTGCAAGTCCAGTAATTGCTAGTGCCATAATAGCCGCAACAATTAAAGCAATTGGATTTCCCTTAAAACTAGTTGGAATATCATTTGATTCCATTTTTTCTCTAATAGTAGAGAAAAGATAAATAACTAAAGTAAATCCTAAAGGCACTGCGAAAGAATAAGTTAACATTTCTAAAAAATTAAATCCTTGATTAATGTTCTCTTTCGCTACAAATAATACTGTGCAGTTAGTAGTAATCAACGGCAAATAAATACCCAAAGTTTTATACAAACTAGGTGTATAATACTTAATTATCATTTCAACAAACTGAACAAAAGAAGCAATTACTAAAATAAAACTAATCAAATACATAAATTCTAAGCCATTAGGCACTAAAACATAGTGATATAAGCCATATGTAATAATCGAACTACCCACAATAACAAAAGTTACTGCCGCACCCATACCGATTGCTGATTCACTCTTTTTAGATACCCCCATAAATGGACACATACCTAAAAACTTTGATAAAACAATATTATTAATTAAGAATGCTGAGATAAATAGTGACACTAAATCCATTATTTTGCCTCCTTTTTATTTTGCTTGTTTTTGATGAAAGCAACTAAAGCTGACAACAATCCAAAAGTTAAGAAAGCACCTACCGGCTGATTAAACATCCCAATAGTAAAATCACTAGGAATTAGTTTAAAACTAAAAATTAATTCTTCCGTAAATGGATTATTGAAGGCCAATCCACCAGTCGCAAGCATTTCCCGAATAATCGCAATACACAAAATACTAAATGTATAACCTAATCCCATTCCTAATCCATCTAACATTGAATCAAGGACACCATGTTTACTCGCAAAAGCTTCAGCTCTTCCCAAGATAATACAATTTACAACAATTAAAGCAATAAATGAACCTAAACTGCTCGCAAGCGATGGAGCAAAGGCATTAATTAACATTTCCACAATCGTTACTAATGTTGCAATAATAACGATGTAAACCGGAATTCTAATTTCACTAGGTATAATATTTCTTAATAAAGAGATTATCGCATTTGAACAAATCAAAACCAATATTACACTAACACCCATACCAATGGCATTATTGATGTTTTGCGAAACAGCTAAAACCGAACATATACCTAAATATAAAGCGAATACTGGATTTTCTTTAACAAATCCACTAGTAAAATTACGCATTCTTTCACTCATATATGTCCCTCCTATTTCTTAAATTTAGCTTGATAAGCTTCATTTGCCGCTATAATCGCATCCGAAACGGCTTTAGATGAATATGTAGCACCGCTAATAGTATCTACTTCTTGATCAATTTTACTACCAATAATTTTATTAGTGAAATCATCTTTTAATATTGCATCTCCAATACCTTTAGTATCATTGAACTGTAAAACATTAAAGCCAACAATCTTACCGTTATTATCAACACCTAATAACATTGTAATATTTTCTTTATAACCCATCTTATTTAATTTAAAAATCAAACCTTGGTCTTTCGCAATAAATACTTTTTCTACTACTTTATCGCTATACTTACCATCACTAAACTCACCATTTGGAAAAATCTTATCTAAATTAACTTTTTCCGCAGCAATTTGTCTTTCTTCAATAATTGGTGAAGTAATCCCATTAACATAAGAAAGACCAAAACCAGCAATACCGCAAGTGATAGCTAGAAACAATGATAAATAAATTATCTTTTTCATTATTGTTCCCCCTTATAATCATAAACTATTTTTAATGCTTTTATTGTACTGCTACTTGATACTGTAGCTTCACTAACCACATCAACTTCTTTATCTTGATCAAATGGTGTAAAACCAATGAATTGATCCAAGAAAGCACGATCTTCAATTTTTACTTGTTGAAAATCACTATCGCTGAATCTTACAACTTCAAAAGTTGTAACTGTATCATTACTATCTAAAACAATCTTATATTGATTAGGTTTAGTATCCGGATAAATACTATCCAATACGGCATAACCATTAACTTCTACAATAAATGTCTTATTGCCATCGGCTTCACTATACTCGATAACTTTACCTTCATAACGATCTAAATCGCTACTATTAATAGTTAGTCCTTTATTAATAGCACCAGCTGGGATCTTCGCTTCTAGCTTACTACTAATTGCGAAAACTAATCCACTAGATAATACAATTAAACTAATACAAGCAACAGCCATCTTTTTCGCAATCTTAAATTGACGACCATTAGTTAATTTTTCAATCATCGGACTCAACATATTCATAATTAAGATCGAGAATAAAACACCTTCTGGTAAATTACCCTTAATTCTAATTAAGAATGTTAGAATACCACAACCAATACCAAAAATAATCTTACCACCTTGTGTTGGCGGATTAGTAACTGGATCTGTTGTCATAAATACTGCACCAAACATTAAACCACCAGTTAATAAATGAAATAAACTATACCATAAACCCATACCATGATTCAAACCAACAACACTCGCAAGAACAAATACCGTCAAGATATAGGCAACTGGAGTACGCCAGTCAAAAACTTTACGTAAAGCTAAAACAATACCTACTAATAAAATAATTAATGCACTAGTTTCCCCAATAGCTCCATTATAAAAACCGACAAACAAATCTGTCAAATTAAATTGCGCAAAGAAACTTTCCAAAGCTAATGGATCAGTTATAATCCAATTATAACCGGCCATCGTTGTATTAGGCGTCGCGCCAGTCACTAAATCTTTAACATTATTAGCCGCAAAACTTACAAAAATAATCGCACGACCTACCGCAGCTGGATTAAAGATGTTTTGACCAAAACCACCAAATAACAATTTGCCGAAAACAATTGCACCAACAGTACCAATAATTAATGCATAATATGTAATATCAATTGGGACAATTAAAGTTAAAATTACTGATGTAATTAATGGAAAAGAATTACTCACATATTTAATTGGATTTTGTTTTAAATATAACTTACCCCATAAACCCTCTACTACCAAAGCAGTAACACACGAACTAAGCAATAATAAACATGCTCGAATAATTAAATCCGTTCTTTCCATCATATAATACTTAAATAAAGAAAAGCCAAAAACTACAAATAAACCAATTAATAAGTCACGCATAATACTATGAGTACTTTGCTTACCATATAAATTTGGTGAAGGATTATAAATTAATTTCATGAATACCCCCTAAACACTCTTAGCTGCTCTTTTCGCAACTCGAATACCTTCGGTAACCTTAATACGCGAAGGACATACATAAGTACACAAACCACATTCAATACAATCACTAACATTAAGTTTTTCTAATAAAGTATGGTCTTTTACTTTACCAGCATTCACAATTAATACCGGTTGTAAACCACTAGGACAATGATCAATACAACGACCACAATGTAAACAATTGATACTTTCAATATTATTATTTTTAAGAATAGTAATACCATTAGTATATGGAGTAATAACAAATTCATCTTTCAAAATTGTTTTACCCATCATCGGTCCACCCGCAATCAATTTAATTTCTTCTGCAGTATAACCACCTAAGTTTTCAATAACATTTTTAACACTAACCCCTACTTTTACTAAAACATTAGTATTTTCCTTTATACCATCACCAGCAAAAGTAACAATCTTATCAACGATTGGTAAACGATTCATCATCGCATCACCCAAAGCAATAATTGTCGTAATATTACTTACAATTAATCCTAATTCCGTTGGTAAACGATCATAACGCTTATGAGTAACACCAAAGACTAAACTTCTTTCCCATCCCATTGGATATGCATTTTCTACAAATCGAACTTCAGTATTTACTATATCTTTTACATCATCAAGTAAAGAACGTAATTTAGTCTTATCTTGGCCTTTTTTATAATCTTTAAAAGTCAAAATAACCTTTTCAACATTAGTCATTTTTAAAACTGCTTTTAAACCTAATATGAATAAATCTTGATGGTGTTTAATATTGAAATCATCCGCCGTAATATAAGGTTCACATTCCACCGCATTAATAATCAATGTATGGTTATTTTCACTAGAAAACTTAATGTAACTAGGTAATCCAGCTCCACCACAGCCAACAATACCCGCATTCTTAGTAAAATCTAGCAACTCACTTCGTGTTGCTGAATTAATATCAATCGCAGGTAAATATGCTTTTTCTTCTTTAAAATCATTTTTGATTACCAAATGATCAACCGGTTTTAGTGAAGAATGCATAATCTTTTTCACTTCCACAACTTCTCCACTAACACTACTGAAAAAAGGTACATAAAAATGATCATTACGATGACCTATTTGGGTACCAATCTTAACTTTATCGCCAATTTGAACATCAAGTTCATAATTAGTCGATGTCATATTAATTAAAGGAATATTCACAAAATCTAAAGTTTTAATTTCTTTAATATCTTTATCTTTTGTCAATTCTTTATAAGTATTAATATGTTTTTTCATTTCACTCATTAATAAAGACATATTTGATTCACCTCGCAAATATTATAACACATTTTTTTAAAAAAATAGTGAAATATCTATTCTTTCTAACAAATGTGATATAATTATCAAGAGGTGTTTTATGAAAAAAATTTTGATTATCTTTTTAACATTATTATTTATGAC
>JBATBW010000189.1:0-25576 GCA_049662565.1 Erysipelotrichaceae bacterium
GTATGTGCCTTTTGGTTGTACTGAGTTTGTTATTCAAGGCCAAAGCACTGGGACTCCTAATGTATTAATAAATATGTTAAAGATACTAAATATGTCTTTAAATTGTGGTGTTGATACTTTTGATAATATTGATAAAAGTGATGGTGTTAAATTGAAACCAATTTGTGAACTAGCTTCTTTTGATGATTTGTATCATCAGTATTTGTCATTATTGGATCACTATATTGATAGTTCTGCGGACTTACAATATGCATCATATGATGTGATGAATAAAGAAGTATCATTTTTATATACGAGTATATTAATGGATGATTGTATTAGTAGGGGTAAGGCTTTATTAGATGGTGGTGTTCGTTATTTAGGTGGTACTAATGAGATATATGGTTTAATTAATAGTAGTGATGCATTATATGCAATTAAGACTTTAGTTTATGATCAAAAGAAGTATACTTTAAATCAATTAAATGAGGCAGCGTTAAATAATTTTGTCGGTTATGAAAAGATTCAAAGAGATTTATTGAAATGTGATAAATATGGTAATGATATTGATGAAGTAGATAAGATGGCAAATGATTTGTATGAACATACGGCAATTAGAGTTCGACAAAAAGGGATTGATTTGGGTATGCAATATTTCTTAGTTGTAATATCTAATAACCAAACAAATACTGATTGGGGCAAAAAGACTGATGCATCATTAGATGGTCGTAAGAAAGGTCAGTTTATGAATCCGGCGAACAATCCAGTTGGCGGTATGGCAAAAAATGGTCCAAGTGCGATGTTAAATTCATTAAGAAAATTTAGTGCGAAATATCATGGTGGATCAGTACAAAATATTAAGTTTACACCTAGGATGTTTAAGGAAGATCGGGAAAAGATTAAAATTTTGTTGGATACTTATTTTGATAATGGTGGTTGTCATTTGATGGTTACAATTGTCGATAAAGGTGAATTAGAAGATGCCCAAAAACATCCAGAAAAATATCCAGATTTAATTGTTAGAGTTAGTGGTTTTAGTGCGGTCTTTGTGGATTTGGATAAAGATGTGCAAGATGAAGTAATAAGTAGAGTTCTATATGACTGATAACAAGTTATTGGTAATGGAAATAGAAAGATTTGCCATTCATGATGGGCCCGGTATTCGCAGTGTTGTATTTCTTAAGGGCTGTCCATTAAAATGTTCTTGGTGTGCTAATCCGGAATCACAAAAACTAAAGACATTATTGATGCATAATCAAAATAAATGTGTGAAGTGTCTAAAGTGTTTAGACAAGTGTGATAGTAAGGCTTTGAGTTTTAATGGTCAGATAAATATTGATTATCATCAATGCAATAATTGTGGGAAATGCATCGAAGAATGTGTTAGTGATTGTTTTAGCATTAGTGGGCATTACATGAGTGTAGAAGATATAATTCAAGTTGTGAAAAAAGATAATGCATATTATCAAGTTGATAATGGTGGTGTTACTATCTCCGGTGGCGAATTGTTTTTTCAGTTTGATATGGTTAATAAATTAATTGATGAATTGAAGCATAACAATTATCATGTAACTATTGAAACTAGTGGTTATGTTGATAGTGACAGATTCCGGATTATTGTGGATAAAGTTGATTTAGTTTTGTTTGATGTTAAACATATTGATAGTGAGAAGTTTAAAAAGATGACTGGTGGAGATTTATCTCTTGTGGCCGATAATTTAAATACTTTGGTTAAACATTATTTAGATAAGGTTATTATTCGTGTTCCGGTAATTCCTTACTTTAATGATGATAAAATTAAGGATATAATAGAGTATGTAAGTAAATTGCGGTTTAAGGAGATACATTTATTACCTTTTCATAATTTAGCTAAGAATAAGTATCAAAGTTTAGGTTTGGTTTATAATTATGGTGATATTGAGTGTATTAGTAAATCTAGTATTGAACATTATAAATTACTAGAAGAAGAATTGGGTATTAAAATAAAGATTGGTGGTTAATATGAAATATATATTTTTGGATATTGATGGTACATTATATGATAGTAGTACGAATAGTATTCCTAAATCTGCTTTAAAAGCGATAGAGATTACTCGTCGTAAAGGAAATAAAGTTTTTCTGGCAACTGGTAGATCAATTGGGGAAAGCAAACAACATTTATCTTTGGATGTTGATGGGTTTATCCTTAGTAGTGGGGGTGTCATATATGTGAATAAACAGCGAATATTTACCTCAATTATAAGTAAAGAAGAGATCGAAAACTTAAGGATGTTAGCGAGCAAGTTTAGTCTAGGGGTGGCAGTGGCTGGTGATGCTGGTTCCTATATTGATGGCTTAAGTCACACTTATTTTGGTAAGTATTTTGGTCAAAATTTGAGTGATGGGGAAACTCCAGATAGTCGTTTGTTGGAGAATGGTTTTTATTCTAATGATTATTATTGTGAATATGAAAATTGTGGAAAAGTCACTTTTTCGACAAATAAATTTGAAGACTTAAAGAATTTTGGTAAAACACTTGATGATATTTATGATTTTAAAGTGTCTTTAGAAAGTGATGAATTACAGTTATATTTTGGCGATGTTATTTTAAAATCGGTTTCTAAAGGGGAAGCTATAAAAAAAGTTTTAAAGCATTTAGGAGGATCATTAGAAGATTCCTTTGCCATTGGTGATAGTGGTAATGATGTTGATATGTTGAAGATTGTTAAAACGGGGGTTGCGATGGGTGGTGCTACTGCAGAAGCAAAAGCGGCAGCAAATGACATCACCAAGGATATTTTAGATGATGGGCTATATTTTGCCTTTAGTAAATATGGATTAATTTAAGGGGCGTTGTCCCTTTTTATATGCAAGATCGCGATATTTTGGTAGAATATAGGAGCGAAGATGATGCAAAGGAATAATCAATGAAAGTTAAAGAGATTGTATTGATAGCTTTATTATCCGCTTTAGAGTTTGTAATATTCAGTTCTTTTTCTTATGTATTGTATTTAGAGTTAATTACTTTTGTGATTGTGGTAATTGCCTTAAATTTCTCATTGAGAGTTAGCATATTGTCGTCTTTAGTGTTTGCGTTAATTAATATATTATTTGTTCAAGGGATTCAATTTTGGTCGGCTGGTTATTTGGTTATTTATCCAACTTATAGTTTGATAGTTGGATTGAATAAGAAGTATTTAACTAGTAGTTTAGTAGTGAGTGTTATTTGTGGATTTTTGTCTTTTTTGACTGGCCAGTTATTACAAATTCCTTTTATGTTGTTGTCGAGCCATATTACATTTTTGTATATTATTTTAGGTTTGAAGACATCTTTGATTCAAGGGATTATTAGTGGTATTAGTTGTTTTATCTTGTTTAAACATGTAGTAAGGGTATTAAATTCATATGCAAGGAGAATATAATGAAAAAGTTAATGGTAGTATTATTGTTGTCGGTATTATTATTGAGTGGTTGTGGCAAAAAGGCTATAAGTAGTGAAGGTCAAGTTAGTTTAAAAATTAAAGTTGTTGACGAAATGAGTGATAAAGTGTTGTTTGATGAAGAAGTTAGTGCGGATAAGAGTGTTAAGACTTTAGCTGATTTTTTAGAAAATTGTCCAAAGTTAAAGGTAATAATGGATAATGGCGAGTATGGGAAATTGATTGTTTCTATGTTGGGGTTGAAGACAGAAGATTGGAATTCAGGTCCTTGGTGGGTATATTCTTCTAGTGATAATAAGATGTGTAAAGATCAAGGTATATGTCCGGCGGCTAGTTCTTTGGAAATAATGGATAAGGAAAGTTTTGAGTTTAAATTTACTAATAAGTTTTAGGGTTCGTTTTGAATCCTTTTTTTGTTGACAAATATTGTAATGTGGTATATTATACTTGTATATACAAGAGGTGATATATGAAACTTCATGAAGTTATTGGAAATGATATTATTACATTAATTAAAAATGGTGATTTACAGCCTCATGATAAGATTATGTCGGAAAATCAGTTGGTTGATAAATATCATACTAGCCGGGTAACTATTAGAAGAGCGATAAGTTATTGTATAGATTATGGTTATTTGTATTCTAATCAAGGGGTAGGAACATTTGTTTGTGGAGATGAAAATAAACAATTAGTATCGATGGATTTGTTGGATCACTTTGTGAGTAATACTTTAAATGATGGGAAGAAACTGACTACTAAGGTCTTAAAATTAGAGTTAATTAATACGAATTATGATATTAAGAAGAAGTTTAAGCGGGATATTGATCAGGTATATTGTTATCAAAGATTGCGTTTAGTGGATAATCGAATATTATCGATGGAGACGGGGTATCTTGCGAAAGAGTATTGTGATGGTATTGATGAGTATAATATTGAAAAATCGATTACTCGTTTTGTTAAGGGTTTAGGTCATGAAATTAAGAGTTATGATAAAGAATTTAGGGCAAGTTTGAGTAGTAAGGAAGTGTCTAATGTTTTGGATATCAAAGAGAAGAGTCCAATATTACAATTGATTTATGTAGATAGGCTAGTAAATGATGATATTTTTGCTTATATTGAGGTTAGTTTTAACCAACAGGATTTTAAGTTTGGTCAACGAGTGGTAAAGGGGTAGCTATGGAAATTAAGTTTTACGATATTATTATGTATGGCAAGTTTAGTGATTTATTTAAGTGGGAGGTAAGAGACCTTCCTGTGGGTTTTGAATATAAGTTATATGAATCATATGATGATGCGGTTGCTTGGCAAAGGATGTGGACAGATAATGGGAACTTTCCAAGCACGGAGAAAGCAAAGGAATATTTTGATCGTACATTTTTACCTTTTGAACATGAATTGAAGCGAAGGATGGGCTTCATTATTAATGATAAGAAAGAAATTGTAAGTACTTGTAGTGCTTGGTTTAAATATAATGAAAAGAATGAGTATATGTCTATTATGCATTGGTTATGTACTGACGATAAGTATCAAGGATTAGGTTTGGCAAAAGCGATGTTTATTTATGCGATTAATCTATATAAAGATATGCCGAAAACTAAATACAATTTCCTCCATACGCAAACTACGAGTTATAAGGCTATTGAGTTGTATGGCAAGTTAGGATATAGTATTTATTACAAACCGTATTTTAAATACCAAACTGATGTTTTGGGTTTAGATATAATTAAAGAATTGATAGATAAAAAGATATATGAAAGGATAATATAATGAATATTACAAAGTTGAATACGGAAAAAAGAAATGAAAGAAGTTTTAATTTAGATGAAATGAGTTCATTGGAAATTGTTACTCTAATGAATGATGAAGACAAACAAGTAGCTTATAATGTGGAAAAACAATTAGTAAATATTAGTAAAATGGTCGATGCTTGTTATCAAAGTATTGATAATGGTGGTCGTATAATTTATGTGGGTGCTGGTACTAGTGGTCGTTTGGCAATGTTAGATGCATGTGAATGTCCACCTACTTATGGAGTGGAAGATGGTTTAGTTATTGCGATAAGTGCCGATGGTATTGGCTATTTTGATTTAGAAACTGGTGATAATGAAGATAAAGAAGAATTGGGATATGCAGTTTTAGATGAATATGATGTCAATAGTAAGGACATTGTAATCGGTATTGCGGCAAGTGGTAGAACACCTTATGTTATTGGGTCTTTAAAGAGGGCGCATGATTTGGGTTGTGTTACTGGTTGTGTTTGTTGTAATGAAAATAGTGAGATTGGGAAGTTTGCCGATATTAAAATTGAAGTTAATAATGGTAATGAAGTGCTTACGGGTTCTACTCGTTTAAAATCGGGAACTTCACAAAAAATGATATTAAATATGATTACTACGTCAACGATGGTTTTATTAGGAAAGGCTTATACTAATTTAATGGTAGATATGAAGTTAGCTAACAAGAAGTTAGAACAAAGGGCGTTAAATATGATTATGATGGCAACTGAAGTTAGTGAAGAAGTGGCGGCAAAGGTTTTAAGTGAGGCTCATAATGAAGTTAAAACAGCAATTCTGATGATTTTATTAGATGTTGATTATGAGTTAGCTAAGAATAAATTAGGTATTGCGAAAGGACATATTAAAAAAGCAATCAATCTATAGGAGGATAAAGTATGATTACTAAAGAACAAGTTTTAAAAAGAATTAAGAATCAAGCTATTATTTCTTGTCAGGCTTACGAACCTAGCCCCCATGCCCATTGTGAGGACATGGTAAAAATGGCACAATGTGCAGTTTTAGCAGGTAGTGTTGGTTTAAGAGTTAACGATCCAGTTTACGTCAAAGCAATTAGAGAAGCTTGTGGTGAGGAAGTTATCATCATTGGTATTTGGAAAATTATGATTGAAGGTAATGATGTTTATATTACACCAACTATGGAAGCTGTTGATGCTTTAGTTGAAGCTGGAAGTAATATTATTGCCTTAGATTGTACTGATCGAATTAATGCTTATGGAACATTAGGTTATGATTTAGTGCCACAAATTAAAGCTAAATATCCCAATATTGTAGTAATGGCGGATTGTTCAACCTATGAAGAAATGTTGAAAGCTAAGGATGCGGGTGTAGATATTGTTTCAAGCACTTTATGTGGTTATACGGAATATACTAAAGATCGTTATGCGGATCATCCTGATTATGAATTAATTGAAAAGATGGTTACTATTAAGGATGTTATTGCTTTAGCTGAAGGTCGTATTTGGACAGTAGAAGATATGCAAAAGTGTTTTGAAATGGGCGTTGATACAGTTGTTATTGGTACAGCGATTACTAATCCTTATTTAATTGCGAAGCGATTTATGAAGTATCAAACTGAATATTTTAAATAGTATTTTATAAAGAGAAAGAGAGAGAGAAAATGATTACAAAAAATGAATTAGCACAAATGATTGACCACACAAATTTAAAGGCTTATGCGACTGATGCCGATATGAAGAAGTTGTGTGAAGAAGCAAAAGAATATAATTTTAAGATGGTAGCGATTAATTCTGGTCAAAGTAAAAGATGTAGTGAATATTTAAAAGGTACTAGTGTTCATACTGGGGCAGCTATTGGGTTTCCTTTAGGACAACAATCAATAGAAAACAAGGTGTTTGAAACTTTAGATGCTATTTCTAATGGTGCCAATGAAATTGATTATGTTATAAATATCACTGAATTAAAAGAAAAGAATTATGCTTATATTGAAGAAGAAATGACGAGAATGGTTAATGCTTGTCATGCTTATAGTATTTGTTGTAAAGTTATTTTTGAAAATTGTTATTTAGAAAAAGATGAAATTGCCAAGATGGCGGAAATTGCAGCCAAAGTTAAACCGGATTTCATTAAGACTTCTACTGGTTTTGGAACAAGTGGAGCTACGTTAGAAGATGTTAAAATTATGGCTGATGGCGTAAGGGGTACCAGTGTTCAAATTAAGGCAGCTGGTGGTGTTCGTGATTTAGAAACAGCTTTAAAATTTATTGAATTAGGGGTTACTAGAATTGGTACTTCAGCGGGGATTAGTATTTTAGCGGAGATGAAATAAATGAAAAAAATAGTAGTTACAGGTTCTAATGGTTATATCGCATCTTTAGTAATGGATGTTAATAAAGATAAGATAAGTTTTATCCCTCTATATCGCAAAGATGTTGATTTATCTAATCCATTTGCGGTAAGAGAATATTTTTCAACTTTAGATTTTGATGTGTGTTTTCATACAGCCGCTAATGCAACTACTAAGATATGTGAAGAACAACCAGAACTTACTCATCGAATTAATGTGGAAAGTAGTATCGCTATTGCGGATATTTGTAAAGCTAAGAAGGCGAAATTGATTTTTATTTCAACAGAACAAGTATTTAATAATCAAGATGGTGCCCCTTTTACGGAAGATAGCATTCCTAATAGTGTATCGGTATATGGTAATCATAAGATTGAAGTAGAAGAGTATTTGAAGGCTAATAATGACGACTATGTTATCTTGCGTTTTTCTTGGATGATGGGTTTGTCTTATCCCCAAGTAAAAGAGAGTCCTAATATTGTTCGTAATGTATTAAATGCGATTAGTAAAGGTTGTCCGACAAAATTTACGGTTAATGAGTGTCGTGGTATGACATATGCATACAATTTTGCGTTAAATTTTGATCGGATAATTGATTTGCCGACGGGTATATATCATTATTCCAATATTAATAATATGAGCACTTATGAAAGTGCATGTTATGTTGCGAATAAATTAGGTTGTACTAATGTTGATAAATATATCTTGCCAGATTATGATCGTTATGCTGAACATTTTAGAGATTATCGTTTAGATAGTACGAAGTTAAATGATTTAGGTATTATTACTACTACTTTTGAAGATGATGTTGATCAGTTATTGAAGGATTTTGGTTTTATTAAATAGGAGCTCATGCTCCTTTTTTGTGCTATGATTTAGTAGAGGTAACTTATATGGATGTTTTAGGTATTGGTCAAAGTGTATATGATTTAACTTTTGTCATTGATGGTGATATTGTTTTAGATAACAAATATCGTAGTAAAAAGATGATTGAATGTATGGGTGGTCCTTGTACTAATGCGATTTATTTTTGTGGTTTATGGGGTCTGGATTGTCAGATTATTTCTCGGGTAGGTAGTGATTTGTATGGCAATAATATCATTGATAGTTTTAAAAAGATAAAAGTTATGACAGATAGTATTTTTGTAAGTAAACAAAATACTAGCATTAGCTGTATTGTGAGTAATGGTAGTAGTAGGACAATATTTAATCGCCCGATGGAAGAGGAATTATTTAAAGTTGTTTGGCCAGTTTCTTCGCCAAAAGTAATATTATATGATAATCATGAATTGGCGGTGATGACAGAAAGTATTAAGCGTTATCCTTTGGCCATTAAAGTAATGGATGGCGATCGCTTTAAAGAGGAGTATGTTCCTTTGATGAAAGAAATGGATTATTTAATCGTGTCACAAAGTTTTGCTTATGAGGCAACAGGTATTGAGTGCTTATCTGAAAATTATTATGATGTATTGAAAGGGTTAGAAAAATATAATAGTAAGGTAGTTGTAGTGACATTATCTAGTGAAGGTTTAATTTATTTAAAGGATGATAAAGTAGTTCATGTTCCAAGTATTAAAGTAAATAGTGTTGACCCAAGTGGTGCAGGCGATGTTTTTCATGGGGCGTTTTGTTATGGTTTGTGTAATAATTTTGCTTTGGAGGATAATTTAGTTTTTTCTAGTAAGGTTGCAGCTTTATCTACTACTAAATATGGTGGGCAGTTATCCATTCCTTCTAAGGAAGAATATTACGAAAGTGAATAACTTCATTGGTAACTCTTTGTTATTACAAAGAGTTTTTATTTGTGAATTATTCACATATTTTACACAATTTACATTGTTTTTTTTAGAGATGGTGCTATAATAAATTTAACAAGACTAAGGTCTCGAAAGGAAAAGTTAATATGAAATTTGTGAAGGTTTTATTGGCTTCGCTACTTTGTGCAGCAGTGCTAGTAGGTTGTAGCCAAAAGCCAGTTGATGCTGGCAAACTTGTTATCTATTCACCTAACTCTGATAGTGAAATAGATAATATTATTCCTGCTTTTGAAAAAGCAACAGGTATTAAAGTAGAATTAGTTTCTGCAGGTACAGGGGAATGTACTAAACGTTTAGCTGCCGAAAAAGAAAATCCACAAGCTGATGTGATGTTTGGGGGAATTAATTTAGGTGTATATAATCAAAATAAAGATTTATTTGAGGCTTATACTTCACTTAATGAAAAACTAATTAATGAAAAATATCGTCAAAACAAAGATATTCCTTATTTTTCTAACTATTTATTATCAGGATCTGGGGCGATTATCCTTAATAACAAGCTTATAAAAGAACTTGGTGTTAAAGTTGAAGGTTATGCTGATTTATTAAATCCCGCTTTAAAAGGTAAGATAATTGCTGGTGACCCTACTGCTTCTAGTAGTGCTTGGGCAGAAATTACTAATATGTTATTAGTTATGGGTGATAAACCTTATGATGATAAGGCTTGGGAATATGTAGAAAAATTTGTTGCGCAATTAGATGGTAAAGAATCTGGAAGTTCTTCAGGTGTTTATAAAGGCGTTGCGGATGGCGAATATGCTGTAGGTGTATCTTATGAAGATCCTTGTATGAAACTTGTTGCAGATGGTGCTGATGTTACTGTTGTTTACCCTAAAGAAGGTGCAGTATGGCTTCCTGCTGCTAGTGCTATTGTAAAAGGCGCTAAAAACATGGATAACGCAAAGAAATTTATTGATTTCTTATTATCTGAAGAATGTCAAAGTATTATTTCTACATTAACTGTACGTGGTACTAATACTAATATTAAGATTCAAAATCCAGTTATGAAACCATTTAGTGAAATTAAAGTTGCTTATGAAGATATCGAATTTGTCGCAAGTAACAAATCTGAATGGCAAAAGAAATATGCTGCTATTAGAGATAAACAATAATATTAAATAAAAGAAAGGAAATATTTGTATGAGCGTCAATATTAAAATAAGAGATGCAATCAAACGTTATGGAAATAATACAATTATTTCAGACCTTTCTCTAGATATCAAGGAGGGTGAATTTTTCACCCTCCTTGGTCCATCTGGATGTGGGAAAACGACTTTATTAAGAATGATTGCGGGGTTTAATTCGATTGAAGGTGGAGATTTTTATTTTAACCAAAATCGAATTAATGACATTGAACCTAATAAGCGTAATATTGGGATGGTATTCCAAAATTATGCAATATTCCCGCATTTAAGTGTTAAAGATAATGTGGCCTTTGGTTTAAAAAATAGGAAATATCCTAAAGAAGATATTGAAAGAGAAACTAAGAAATTTATGGAATTAATGCATATTGATGAATATGCAGATCGATTACCTGATCGTTTATCAGGGGGTCAACAACAAAGGGTTGCACTCGCAAGAGCTTTAGTTATCCAACCGGATGTATTGTTGATGGATGAGCCTTTAAGTAATTTAGATGCGAAGTTAAGAGTAGAGATGCGCAGTGTTATTAAAGAAATTCAAAATAGCGTAGGTATTACTACTGTTTATGTAACGCATGATCAAGAAGAGGCAATGGCGGTTAGTGACCGTATTGCGGTTATGAAAGATGGCGATATTCAACATATTGGAACACCAAAAGACATTTATCAACGTCCTGCTAATTTATTTGTTTCGACATTTATTGGTCGTACTAATGTTGTGGATGCGAATTTGGTTAGTGTTGATGGTCAATATCGGGTTAATATTGAAAACTATTCTTTTAAATTAGATAATTTAAAGGATGAATATAAAGCTGAACAAAAGGTTGTTTGTTCTATTAGGCCGGAGGAATTATTAATCAATAATAAAAAAGAGGGGTTAAAAGCGCATATTGATGATAGTATTTTCTTGGGTTTAAATACGCATTATTTTGTTCATTTGGAAAATGGTTTAAAATTGGAAATTATTCAAGAATCCAAGATTGATAGTATTATTCCTAAAGGGGAAACTATTTATTTAACTGTGAATTCTGATAAGGTTAATGTGTTTACTGCTGATGGTAGTAAGAATATATTAACTGGTGTAAATAATGATAATGATGTTTTTCAATGTCAAAAGTAGGTAGTGTATGAAAAACAAAAAGAAATTAGATACTTGGATAATTATTTCGTTAGCTATTTTAGCGGCTTATGGATTATTCCTGTTGTATCCTTTGTTTTGTTTGTTGAAGGAATCGGTTTTTGATGCCAGTGGTAACTTTAGTATAGCGGCTTTTGTGAAGTTTTTTAGTAATCCTTATTATTCTGAAACTTTGTGGAATTCGATTAAAGTTTCAGTTTGTGCAACGGTTGTGACCCTAATTATTGGTGTTCCTTTGGCTTATTTTTATAATATGTATGAAATTAAGGGTAAAGGTTTAATTCAAATTATTGTTATTTTATGTTGTATGAGTGCTCCTTTTATTGGTGCTTATTCTTGGATATTGTTGTTGGGTAGAAATGGTATTGTGACGAGAGTTATTGAATTAATTACTGGTAATACAGTTGGTTCAATTTATGGCTTTAATGGTATCTTGTTGGTTTTATCCTTACAATTATTTCCTTTAGTATTTTTATATGTTTCGGGTGCTTTGAAAAATATTGATAATTCTTTATTGGAAGCTAGTGAGAATATGGGATGTACGGGGGTAAAAAGGTTCTTTAAGGTAATTATTCCTTTATGTATGCCTACTATCTTAGCTTCAACATTATTAGTGTTTATGAGAGCATTTGCGGACTTTGGTACTCCTTTATTGATTGGTGAAGGATATAAGACTTTCCCGGTATTGATTTATAAAGAGTATTTTGGTGAAGTTGGTACTGATGGTAATTTTGCGGCGGCAATTTCGGTTATTGCGATTGTTATTACGGCGGTGATATTTTTATTGCAAAAGTATGCTTCTGATAAATTTGCTTTTAAAATGAATGCTTTGCATCCAATTGAAAGAAAGCAAGCTAAGGGTATTAGTAATATATTGATTCATTTTGGTATTTATGCAGTTGTATTTGTGGCTTTTTTACCACAAATATATGTGATGTATACTTCTTTCTTGAAGACTAGTGGAAAGATATTTATTGATGGTTATTCTTTTGCTAGTTATGTAAAGGTGTTTGATAGTTTGGGTAATGCTATATTTAATACCTTTGTTATTGGTGGTATTGCTTTAGTTATTACAATATTGTTGGCTGTACTAATATCTTATTTAGTAGTTCGCCGTAAAAATGTGGTGAATGGTATTATTGATACTTCTTCGATGTTACCTTATATTATTCCGGGTTCGGTTTTAGGTATTGCTTTAGTTTTGGGTTTTAATACTAAGCCTTTAATCTTAACTGGTACGGCTACGATCATGATTATTGCATTAATTATTCGTCGTTTGCCTTATACTATTAGATCTTCAGTTGCGACTTTGCAACAAATACCAATTACGGTCGAGGAAGCAGCTATTTCCTTAGGTTGTAGTAAATTAGGCGCATTTTTTAAAGTTACGGTACCAATGATGATGAATGGTATTATATCGGGTGCGATATTGAGTTGGGTGACTATTATTACTGAGTTGTCGACTTCGATTATTTTGTATAATATTTCGACCATGACTTTGACTTTAGCTATTTATACGCAAGTTTCTCGTGGTTCATATGGACCGGCTGCCGCTTTAGCGACAATTTTAAATGTGTTGACGGTTATTTCGTTGTTGATATTTATGAAGGTTTCGAAGTCTAAAGAGATTACTTTTTAAATAATAAAAAAATCTACTCTTTGATTGGAGTAGATTTTTATTTTTTATATTATTTCTTTTAATTGTTGTAATGATAATATTGTATTTTCAAAATCAACTTCGGGTTCTAAAGATATAAATCCTTGGTAATTAAATTTCTTTAGATTGTTAATTAATTGGTTGAAGTTGATATCACCATATAATAATGGTTGATGAACAAATGGTTTTTGTTCATTATGGTCATAGTTGTAATTTTTAAGATGAATATGACCAATTTCTTCATGTATTAAACTTAGTTCTTCGTTTAGTGTAAGATCTAAGTATTCTGTTGGGACTTGATGTTTTTCAGCTCTATAGCTGTTTGCAGGGTCCCATAGAAGTTTGATGTTATTGCTGTTTAATTGTTTGATGATTGTATATGTCATTTTCCCTTTTGGACAATGTGAGTAGGGGCAGTTTTCTACAACTAAGGTAATATCATGTTTTTTTGCGATTGTTTCTGCTTGTTTTAGATACTTAACTATTTGTTCGATGTCAGAAGCGGTTCCAAATATTTTTTGGACGTTGTCAGGGAATCTAAATGGAAATACTCTTATTGTCTTGCTGTTTAGTTCTTTGGCGATGTGACAAGCATTTTCTAAATACTCTAGATGTTTCTCAACATTTCCTTTGATGCATTTGAATTCATCGCTGAATAGCGATACTTGATAATTTTCAAATAGTGGAGCTAAAAAGAAGATAGTAGTTGCGATGTTTGAAACTTCTAATTGATTTTCTTTTAGGCTCTCTTTTATTTGATTTAGTTCTTCTTGATTTAGTTCTTCGATTGATTTACCAAAGGCGTTGTGTAATTCGACATATTTATATCCTTGTTGTTTAATGATGGGAAATGCAATGGTAAAATCGTTGTTAATTTGGTCACTGATTATTGATATTTTCATATTATCTTCCTCCATGTTTATAGTATAGCACAAAAAACTTTGTTATAACATAGTTTTTGAAGTTTTATTTCTTTTATTTGATTTTCAGTGTATAATTAACAAGAAATGAGGGAGATATATGAGAAATAAAATGAAGGCTTGTTTGTTTTATGCCAGTACGTATTTAACTTTTTGCTTTCCATATGCCTATTTGCAGACATATTTAGAAAGTGTGGGGTATGATGTTGTTCAAAGGGGGGTAATGTTTTCGACTGCGGCCTTAATTACTATTGCCTTACAGTTTATTGTTGGTTATTTGTGTGATAAATATAAAACGAATCGACGGTTTTATAATTTGTTATTGTTGTTGTTTGTTGTAATTTCATTGTTTATGTATAATTATAGTGAACAGGTGTTTTTCTTACATTTAGTATTTTCGTCTTTTATTACTGCATTATTTAGGACAGGTATGTCGATTCAAGATGCTTGGACTTTAGAGATTAGCGAAGATTGCAATACTAATTTTAGTATGATAAGAGCTTTTGGGGCTGTTGGTTGGATGATTGGGACACCAATTGCGGCTTATGTAGTTAATCAATTTGGTTATGGCTATTTGGCTTATGCTTTTGCCGGATTGGCGGTTATTAATATTATTATATCGATGATTGTTCCGGATGCTGAAAAACCATCGGATGTGGTTATTACGATGAAAGATGTAAAGAAATTGGTTTCTCATAAAGAATTTGTAATTGTAACAATAATTTTCTTGTTTATTAATATTATCTTTACTGCGGATAATTATACGACAGTTGATAAAATGCTAGCGCTTGGAGCTAGTGAACAGTTAGTTGGTTATAAGTGGAGTTTACAGGCTTTAATGGAATTACCCTTGTTTTTTGCGGGTGCTTTTTTATTGAAGAAGTTCGGTAATTCTAAATTGTTGTTGTTTGGTACTTTGATGTATATAATTCGTTTTATTGGTTATAGTCTAGTACAAACTCCAGAAATGATGATTGGTATTTCTTTGTTGCAGGGGGTTACTTTTCCTCTTATTATGATTACTAGTAAGACGATGGTTGATCAATGTACGCCTGCTGGTCTAAAGAGTACGGGACAAAGTATTGCTAGTGGGGTATATATTGGTTTGTCTTTGTTGATTACTCCAGCTATTGCGGGATATTTGATTTCTGTTACTTCGATTGATTTTACTTTATTAATGATTGCGGCTTTAGGGGTTATTCCGATTATTTTAACTTTATATTTGAAAAAATACAAAGGAGTTTAGTTATGAGTAAAATTAGTGAAACGTATAGTGATTTTAAGAAGTTTATTTTAAAAGGTAATATCATCGATATGGCCGTTGGGGTAATTGTTGGTGGGGCCTTTGGTAAAGTTATTACTTCTTTAGTTAATGATGTTTTAATGCCTATTATCGGTTCTTTAACTGGCGGCAGCACTTTTAGTGAATTTAAGTATGTCATTAATGCGACTGTTGTTGACGCTAGTGGTAAGATAGTTACGCCTGAGGCGGCAATATATTATGGTCGTTTTCTTCAAAATATTTTAGATTTTTTAATTATTGGTTTGTGTATGTTTATCATGATTAGAGCTTTTGCTTCGATTAGTAGTCGATTTAAAAAAGAAGAAGAAGTGGATGTGAAAGTACCTGGGCCTACTAGTGAAGAGTTGTTGGGTGAAATTTTAAGTGTATTAAAAGATAATAATAAAAACAGCTAATTGTGAAGATTAGCTGTTTTTTTAGAAATTGTTCTTTTCTTTGTAAATTGATTTGGCATAATCACTTGGAGTTACTTTAAAGAAGGAAGTAAATTTACGTGAGAAGTAGTGAATCGAATTGAAACCTAAGGCATTAGCGATTTCACCAATGGTTTTTGTTGATTCTTTGATCATTAAACGGCTCATTTTTAGTTTTTGTTCATTAATGTATTGTTTTGGTGATTTGTTTAATGAGGAACTGAACATTTTTTGTAAACTACTTCTAGAAATACTGAAGGTTTCGCATAAATCATCGACGCTTAATGGGGATGATAGGTTGTTATTTATGTAAGTTAGTATTTCTTTGATGAATTCGTTTTCGTAATGATGATTTGTGTAGCTTTGTATTTTATAGTTTTCGGCTTCTTTTTCATCATATTCGTATAATAGTATTAATATTAATTTTAGTATTGTAATTAGTAGATCTTCTTTAAGAATAATATCCTTATCTAATACTTCGACAAAGTTGCTTAATAGTTCATGAATTTTCGGACTTATTTTAAATACTTTGTTTGTAATTGGATGGTAATCAAAACCGCTAAAATCAAATATTATTGTTAGATAACTACAAGTGCCTTTGGTTTCTATGGATTGTTTGTGAAATTGGTTTCGACCACAGATGATTAATTGGTTGTCAGTCAATGAATGTTTGTCGTCTTCAATTTCTACTTTCATTTCTCCGTTATCTACATATGTTAATTCAAAGTATTCGTGGGCTTCACCATCAAAGTTATAGCCGGTGCTTTTTACTGAATAATAATAAGAATAAATTTCATCGACATGCATTCGTGATTCTATATGATTTAATGTGAATGTTTTTTCTAGTTCAACAGTTTTCCATGATGCATATTGTGGGTAGTACACGGTGTAGGTAATTTCTGGTGTCATTGAAATTATATTAAAATAGGTGTTTTTGTTTAGTTTTACGATGCGGTGTATTGCGAATTCTTTTAATGATTCGTTATCGGTATGGAAACTACAACATAGCATGGCAATTCCTTTTGTGCATTCTAAATATATATCTTGATTATAAGATATTAGGTTACCAATTTCTTTCTTATCAGTCGTTAATTCTTCTTTAGTGTAATTATGTAAAGAGTTTATTTCTTGTCGATCGACGATGTTTCCGTATTTATGAAAATAAGGTCCTGTTGTCTTGTTGTGCATTTCATCACCTCATTGTCATTATAATACTGAAAAGTACAAATTACAACTGAATTACGGAAAGATTATGTGAAAAATAGGTGTTTTTCCCAAAATGTCTATCATTTATATGTACAAATTACACTTTCTGTGTTGAAAAGTACAAATATAATGTTGATTTGTATAAAGACTATGGGTGGATTATGTTTATAATATAAGTATAGTAAGCGGTTTCGCGTAACTATAGATGAAGGGGATGAGCAAATATGCCAAACATTTTATTAACTCGTATTGATAATCGTCTTATCCATGGTCAAGTTGCTACTCAATGGTGCAGTACTATTGGTGCTAACTTAATTTTGGTTGCTAATGACGAAGTATCAACTAACGAATTCAGACAAGGCTTGATGGACATGGCTGCTCCTAGTGGAGTACAAACTCGCTATTGGAGTATTGAAAAAACAATTAACACGATCCAAAAAGCAAGTGATGCACAAAAGATTTTTATCGTTTGTGAAAATCCTACTGACGTTTTAAGACTTGTAGAAGGTGGAGTTCCAATTACGAAACTTAACATCGGAAACATGCATATGGCAGAAGGAAAAAGACAAGTTGCAGGTTCTGTAGCTGTCGATGATGCTGATGTAGCAGCATTCAAAAAAATTCAAGAGCTTGGAGTGGAATTAGAAATTAGAAAAGTTCCTTCTATGTCTGCTGAAGATACTACAAAATTATTCAAATAAAAAAGGAGAAAAAACACAATGGATTTTAGTATTGTTCAAATTATTCTAGTTGGTGTTGTAGGCTTTATTGCCGGAATTGACCAATTTAGTTTTCTTGAATCATTATATCGTCCAATCGTAATCGGTCCAGTTGTAGGTGCTATCTTAGGAAACCTTGATTTAGGTTTAAAGATCGGTGCTTCATATGAACTATTAATGGTTGGTTCTATGCCTATTGGTGGGGCACAACCTCCAAACGCAGTATTAGGTGGAATTATGGCAGTTGTATTTGCAGTTGCTTTAGGAAGTGATAACTTCGAATCTGCATTAGCATTAGCTATTCCATTTGGTCTTTTAGGACAACAAGCTGTAAACATTTGGTTTACAATTTCTTCACCTGCTATGGGTAAAGCTGATGCTTTAGCTGAAAAAGGTGATGCTCGTGGTATTGAAAGATTAAATATCTTCTTATGTGTAGGTATTGGTGTATTATTCGGTGTTATCGCTATCATCGGTGCAGCTGCTGGATCTGAAATGGGTAAATTCTTATCTACAGTTGTTCCTCAATGGATCTGGACTGGTTTAGGTGCTGCAGGTGGTATGATGAGATTTGTTGGATTTGCAGTTTTAATGAAAGTTATGATTTCTGGAGAATTCTGGACAGTTTTAATTGCTGGTTTTGCAACTGCAACATTCTTAGATCGCGTATTTACAACATTATCTATTGATTTCGCAAATGGTGCATTTAAATTAGGAGCTAACGGTGGTTATACATTAGTTATTATCGCAATCATTGGTGGCGCTATTGCTTATTATGATTTCCTAATTCATACAAAAATGAAAGGAAATGCAAAAGCTTCAAAGGAGGATTATTCTGATGGCATCTAATTTAGCAAACAGTTATAAAGATTTAACTCCTGCTGCTCAACTTGATAAAAAAGTTCTTAACAAAATGGTTTGGCGTTCATTATTCTTACAAATGAGCTTCAACTTTGAACGTATGCAAGCAGCTGGTTGGTTATATGGTATTTTACCAGGATTAGAAAAAATCCACACTAACAAAGAAGACTTAGCTTTATCTATGTCTCACAACTTAGAATTCTTCAATACTCACCCATTCTTAGTAACATTCGTTATGGGTATTGTATTATCTTTAGAACAAGCAAAAGCTGATGTTCAAACTATCCGTTCAGTACGTGTTGCTGCTATGGGTCCTTTAGGTGGTATCGGAGATGCTATCTTTTGGTTAACATTAGTACCTATTACAGCTGGTATCTCAGCTAACTTCTCATTAGGTGGAAGTATTTTAGGTCCAGTTATGTTCTTAATCATCTTTAACGCAGTTCAATTTGGAGTACGTTATGGATTAATGTATTGGTCTTATGAATTAGGTTCTAAAGCAATCGCTGCTTTAACTAAAAATGCTAGAGAATTCACTCACGCTGCTACTTTATTAGGTATCTTCGTTGTTGGTGCTTTAATCTCTAACATGGGTGGAACTACTATCGCTTTAACTATTCCTAATGGAGCTTCTCCAATTAGCGTTCAAGGCGTTTTAGATGGTATTTTCCCTAAATTAATCCCATTAGCTTTAACAATGTTAATGTACTGGTTAATCGCTAAGAAGAAATTCTCAGTTGTTGCTTGTATCTTAGTATTATTAGTTATCGGTTTAATTGGTGCATTCCCAGTTATCGGTTTATTTGCTTAATTGATTACCTTCGCAAATCTCCCTCATATTATAATTAACAGTGGTGTCTGCCACTGTTTTTTTTAGTTTTTATTGGTTTATATCATATAAATTTTTATTAATGCAATTAGATCGTTTGTAAGTTTTGTTAGATTTGCTTTAGGGTGTGTTATTGACATGAATGAAATTAAAAAGTTTTATTGTAATGTTTATAATAGTGTTCTTTGATAATTCTTTTTAATTAGTGTTAGTAGAAGATGTCTTATGAATGGTGAGTGTAGTGCTTTGTAAGTGTGTCTTATTCATATTTTGAGAAAATGATGTTTGTTTTAAAATATTAGTGTTTTTTAATGCAATATATTATATTCGTAATATTCGATTGTGTTTTTTGGATAAGTATAATGATGGTTAATCATCTAGTGGTAAATTAATTATGAATATATATAATGTCAAGTTTAAAGTGGGTTATAAAAAAGATGATTTCGATATGATATCGAAGTCATCTTTTTTTACTTTTAATTATTGTGTTTTTATAGTTCTTGTTGATTTGTGGCATATAGGTATTCATCTACGGTATATGCTACTCGATCTTTGATTAAGGCAATTGGGTCGTTTTCAAGTTCGCCTAGACGCACTTTAGTGTATGCTATTGGCATGAATTGACTTAAAAGGTTTAATGGTACTCCGTCTTTTAAATTGTGTAGTAGCGTCTGTATTGCTTCGCTAACGCGTTCTAGTGGTAAGTAGTATCTACTGCGATCAGAGAAGGAGTATTTGCGTTTTAAGGCTTTTTCATTGTCACTACCATGGTAATGTTTAGACCAATATTTTGGTTCTTTTAACATTTCTTCTTCTAATATTTCCATGATGTTTGATTGTTTTACATCTGTGTTCTTGTATAATTCTTTTTCAATAAATGCTAGTGAGAAAATGGCTTCGCGAGCTGCGAAGGTTAAGCCTGGTCCAACTTTTAGGATTCCTACTCCATCTTCTACTAATTCTTTTAGTTTAACTTTTGTTTGGTAATCAGTTGAGTGTCCTTCGAAAATTAATGTTGGATATTCTTTGATTGAGTTCATTAAGTCGATTGCTTTTTCTCGGTTGTATTGTGTACATCCGGCGTCTTTTTCTTCTACACCTGGTTGAACTACGATCGCGATTACGTTGTCCCAAGCTTTTGTTAGGCCTTCTTTGGCGAATGCTTCTTTGAATGCTTGGTATGTTGCTTTAAAGTCGCTTACTTTTGTGACTTGCATTTCTGTTTCGACAGCATCTTGGCTACCGCCAGGGATGGGTACTTCACTGCCAACGATATATACCGGTTGAATGGCCTTTGGGTTTGTTTTTAGTAATTCTTCGTATGCTTCTTCGCATACTTTGGCAAGAGTTGCGCCTCGTCTTGCGATGGTTTCATCGCTTAGACGAGTGTTTGGATCATCGCTGTTTACTTTCATTGATGTATCGATATGAATTTTTGTGAAGCCAGCTAATACGTATTGTTTTACTAGTTCTTTAGCTTCTTTCATTGCTTGTTCTTCATCGTATTTGGTAAATGTCAATGGACCTAAGTGGTCGCCACCTAGAATAATTCTGTCCATTGGTAGGCCAGTCTTATTGGCGATATTTTGAACGTAGTTGACAAAGTCTTTTGGTGTCATTCCTGTGTATCCGCCGTAGTGGTCTACTTGGTTTGATGTTGATTCGATTAATAATACTGATTTCGTTTTGATGGCTTGTTCCATACATGCTTCAAGGACAAATTCGTTGGCTGTACATGCTGAGTAAATTCCTACGGGTTTACCTTGTTTTTGGAATTCTATTATTTTTGTTAATGGATGTTTCATTTTTGTCTCCTTTTTAAAAAAGGGATTATATAATCCCTTAGATTCCGTCTTCGCTTTCTTCTTGAACGCGTTCTACATATGTATATTTAATTACTTGGTCTTTGCCAGTGTTTACTGCCATATCACATAACATGTCGAAGTCTTCGATGAATTGACGTGCCATAGATATTTCAATTAACATACCTAGATTTGTTCCTGCAAGCACTTTAATGTTTTCTGTGCGCATCATTGATACTTCAACAGCTGTTTTAAAAGGTGATCCACCCATTAAGTCACTGAATACCATTATTGCTTCACATCCGCTTAAATTGTCTACAGCTTTGTTTAAGTTTGCTTTTAAATCATCCGTTGTATCGGTTTCTACGAAGTCAACCATTTCATAAAGTTCTGGCATTCCGGCAATTAATTTAACACTACTTGTTAGACCAGTGGCGAAGTTGCCATGACCTGTTACTATCATTCCTATCATGAATTTTCTCCTATTATTTATTTAATGGGTATAATGTTACCCCTTTAACAACGCGATTTACTTCTCCTGTTGGACATGGATTGTCTGTAGTAATACCATAGCTTAATGATTTAAATAAAGATATGATTTGTGCTACGTTTACAAATTGTAATCCTAAGAAGACATTGTCTAAATCAATGTTGTTGTCAAATGATACGAAATAATCTACTAATTCATTTAATTCAGGACGTTCTTTTGATGATACGGCTAAGATTTTGTTTCCGCGTCTTTGTGGTGCCATTTCTTTTATTAAGTCTAATTCATATTGATATGAATAAGCATCATCACTTAAGTAGATTACTGTAAGTGTTTCTGGGTTGATGATTGATTTTGGACCATGTCGAAATCCTAATGGTGTATCATACATTGTTGCAACTTTCCCAGCTGTTAATTCTAACATTTTCAATGCACTTTCTTGAGCGACACCTTTCAAGCAGTTGGCTCCTAAGTAGACGATACGATTAAAATTAAATTCATCAATTATTGTTTTAATGTATTGTGAATTTTCATGTAAACGATCAGTGCTTGAAATTACTGTGTTCATGTAAGTATTCATTGTATCTAAGTTATCTAAGTTAAAGCTTAGGATAGTAGCTAGATACATGTTTGTATAACTTGATGTCATGGCAAATGATTTATCATGAGTTTCATCGGTTAAGTTGATTGCAATGGCGTTGTCCATTGTTTCTGCTCTTTTTGATAATGCTCCATCTTTATTACATGTGATAAAGATGTGATATAAGTTTTCGCATACATCTTCAGCTACATTTACGGCACCAATTGATTCAGGTGAGTTTCCGCTACGTCCATAAGAGATTAATAATGTTGGTTTTGTTTTTGATAAGTAGTTATATGGTGTAGCGACTAAATCAGTTGTTCCATAAGATTTAACTTTATAGTTTCCCATATGTCTATTTAAGTATGAATAAGCAGAATTTCCTACAAATTCACTTGTTCCTGCTCCAGTTAAGATGATATCGTAATCCTCTTGACTTGTTACTTGGTTAATAAATTGTGCTAATTCTTCTTTCATATTTTCTACTTGTTTTAATGTTTTAGCCCAAGTAGCTGGTTGTTGTTTGATTTCTTTTGCTGTATATTCGCAAACTAGGTTTTTTAATTGGTTATCATCCATGTTGAAAATCATATATATACCTTCTTTCTTTACTCTTCAATTATAGCAATTTTTACTGATAAAACAACAAACTAGTTGAAATATATAAAATGAATACTGAAAAATACAAACGTTTTGTTATATAATATAGGTGTAGTATAATATACATGTATAAAGGAGAATAAAACTATGATTATTCAAAGTAACAGAGTATGGTTGGCAGGCCAATTTGTGAAAGCACAAGTGGAAATTGTCGATAAAAAAATAGCAAATGTTTTACCTTATGGCAATAAGGAAGTGGATGTAGATTATGGTGATTTACGCATTCTTCCTGGGTTTATCGATATTCATACACATGGGTATGACGGGTATGATACAAACGATGCGACTGAAGAAGGTTTAAGACACTGGATGAAGGAAATTGTTAAGGAAGGAGTTACTAACCTATTACCGACAACAATTACGCAAAGCGAAGAAGTTTTGACTAAAGCTTTAAAGAATGTTGCTAAAGTGGTAAGAGATGGTTATGAAGGAGCTAACATCTTAGGTGTCCATTTTGAAGGTCCTTATTTAGATATGAAATATAAAGGTGCTCAACCTGAACAACATATCAAAGCGCCTAATGTTGAGCAATTCAAGCGTTATCAAGAAGCGGCAGACGGTCTAATTAAACTAATTACTATGGCTTGTGAACATGATGAAGGGTTTGAATTAACTAAATATTGTGCAAATAATAATGTTGCAGTATCTATGGGACATAGTGGATCATCGTATGAAGAAGCAGTTATGGCTGTTGCCAATGGAGCAACTTCAATGACGCATATTTATAATGGTATGACGCCATTTAATCATCGTGCTAATGGTTTAGTAGGGGCAGCATATCGTTTTAGAGATGTTTATGGTGAAATAATTTGTGATGGTAATCACTCGACTTTGGCAGCGATTAATAATTTATATACTTGTAAAGGTCGTGACCACACAATTATGATTACAGACTCATTAATGTGTAAAGGTAAACCTGTTGGTTCTAAATTTATATTTGGTGGTCAAGAAATTGAAATTTATCCCGATGGCAGTGCTCATTTAACGGGTACTAAATCTTTATCGGGTTCGACTTTAAAAATTAATGAAGGGTTAAGATTGTTAGTGGAAGAAGCTTTAATACCATTTGATGCAGCATTAAATTCATGCACAATTAACCCTGCTCGTTTATTAAAGGTAGATGATCACATCGGATTTATTTGTGCAGGTTATGATGCAGATATTGTTGTATTAAATAATGATTATAGTGTTAAACAAACATATTGTAAGGGAAAGGGAATGATTTAATGGCGAGTGTTGAAAAGAAACCAAGGGGGATGCATATTTACCAAGATAGTAAAGGTCGATATGTATATTATGATATTTTCACAAGAAATGGATATATTATCAATGCTTCAAGCATTAATAAATATTACTTTTTCCAAAATAGATATATTTTATCTATAATTTTAACGGTATTACTTGCGACTTTAATACCTAATCCGATGACAATTGTAGGTATAGGTTTTTCGACTGTGGCAGTGCTAGAATTTTTGTTTAGAGCGAAATATCTTACTACTTTAACGACGCTGACAAGATTTGTTCCTACTACTAAAAAATCTTTTATTAATCAGATTGTAGATGCGGATGTTTTGTCAAAGGTAATAATGAAAGTTATTCTTTATTTAGCTTTAGCGATACTAATTGTATTAAATGGGTACGAACAAAAATTAGGAACTTTTATGATGGTTGTTAGTTATGCAATTGGCGTATTTGCTTTAGGTATGAGTGGTACTTATTTAATTGCCGCCATTAAAATGGGGAAAAAATAAGTATGGATAATATTTGGATTTATATAATAGTTGCCGGGTTATTTATTTTAGAAACTTTGATTCAAAGGGTTTTATCGAAAAGATTTGTGGAAGATCTTGCTTACCTTCTTTATGAAAAAGGTGATGCGAAAGCATATTTAGAAAAGTTAGATTCTTTTAGTGGTAAATTCTTTATTGGCAAAAAGAAAAGAAAATTTATGTCTATTGATGGCTATTTGCTGTTAGATGACAAAGCTAAAATTGATGAAATATTTGACGAATTAGAGAATACTAATTTAAGTTATGCTGCTCAAGTTGGTTTATTACAAAAACAAATTCAATATTGGGTCAAAAACAAACAATGCGAAAGAGCTAATAAAGCTAATGATCTATTACAAGTAATGGGAGCTAAAATTAATGATCCACAAATGAAATTGATGGCGGAAGAATGTAATGCCTTAGTTCAAATCAATTGTAATAATAATGGTGATTTAGTTAAAGAAATGATCGCAAAAGGCGATGCATCGACTAGTGATTTTGGTAAAGCAATTTACTATTATCGCGCTGCGAAATGTTATTATTTTAAAAAAGATAAAGCGATGATGGATAAGTATTTGAAAGAAGCTCAACTAAAGGCTGCGGGAACGCCATTACTTAAACATATTGAACTTTGTATTAAAGATAATTCTATGTTTTTGGAACAATAGGCACTAAGGACTTTGGGTTTAGAGTGTAAAAAATACATAATGGAGTAAACACATAAATAATGGTGTTTACTTTTTTTATGTATAAAAAGAAAGAGGGGCCGTTCAAAAT